>CAJXTJ010000067.1 GCA_913061165.1 uncultured Polaribacter sp. | reverse complement strand
ACGAGATGTAGAGAGGTCTCGTGGGCTCGGAGATGTGTATAAGAGACAGATGATGTACAGTGCCTTTTAAAACTCCAAATTCATAATCTGGATAATTTTGAAGTTTGATATTTACGATTTGTCCGATTTTTTTAATTATAGTTAAATAATTTTACTTTTATGAGTGTGCTTAAATTGATGCACTTCAACAGTGTTTTCTATAATCTCTTTTGGAAATATTTGTTTACTCATGGTTTTCTGTTAATTAAAATACTCCCGTACTCTTTTAGTAAAATAAAGTAATTGTAATTCTCTCTTTTTCATAGAAATCCCTATCGATAAAATCTGCTACAAACAAACCATAGAAAATTGCAGTATACAATTAAAGCAAGACGCTATTTATAAATATCGAGTCTATAGATGAAATCTGTCTGTACTTTTTTCCTATGATTTCATTTTAAAGTTTTTATCCTAAAATTATTTATAAAATAGATAAGACTACTAGTATTATTGTTTTTATCATCTGACATGCTGTTTATTAATGTTATAATTTTCTACAATTTATTTTAGGGAACTCATGGCTATATGACGATTTTGGAAATATTTGTTTACTCATAGTTTTCTGTTAATTGAATTACTCCCTTACTCTTTTAGTAAAATAAAGTAAGGGAATTGTAATTCTTTCTTTTTCATAGAACTTCCCCATCGATAAATTCTGAAACAAACAAACGCAAGAAAATTCATTATTACAAACAAAGGTGGTCTAGATTCATAAATATCGACTCTGTATTTATGAATACAGTATAGTTTATTTCGTTTTAAGTATCTATTTTTAAATTGTTTAAGGTGTTAAAGTTGCTGTTTTTGTATTTTATGCATATTTACAAACTGAAAAAAGAAATTTGCTAGAAAAAACCCCTAAAAAACAGTAATTATTTAATAATTACGATCTAAGAACACCACTATTTTCATTTAACACCTGTAAAAAGTTTATCAATAAAGATAAATTAGATGCCAATTATTTTAAAGATGTTCTAAATAGCACCATTTTTAGAGAAGCTATATTTCTGGCTTCTCCAGAATTACACCATCAAATTATAAAATGGGAAAATGGAGCGTTAACAGATAAAAAGAAGATTGAGAAATTACATTTTTCTATATTAAAATATAGTACAAAGAATTCAATAAATACCTGAAGCTTCAGAAATTTACAAGCAGTTATGCTATTTACAAAAACAATTAACGCAATTAGATACTAAAATTGAGAATGCACAAAGAACTTTTGTTATTGGAGATAAATGGCTGTACTATAAAATCTATTGTGGTGTTAAAACAGCAGACATGTTGTTGCTTGAAGTGATAAAACCATTAACAGAACAACTCATAGAAGAAAAAATAATTGATAAATGGTTTTTTATAGGATATTGAGATCCAGAACCAAATGTAAGATTCAGGGTTCAATTCATAGATATCAAAAATATAGGAGCATCTACTAAAAATTTGAATAAAGAATTAAAAGCAAGCTACTCTAATTATAGCAATAAATATGTCGATATTTTTGCTCCTGGAGATAAGATTTATACAACATTTCCTAACGGAGGAAAAAAAATAGATAGAGGAACATCTATTTCTACTGCATTAACTTCAAGAGTAGCCGCCTTATTGTTTTCTTATTACCCAAATCTAACAGCCTCTCAGGTAAAACATATTTTAATGGACTCTGGTTTAGAATATGACATAGAAGTGAGCACACCCACTAAAGATGATAAAAATAAAATGACACCTTTTAATCAATTATCAAAATCGGGCAAAGTTTTAAATGCGTATAATGCTTTTATTATGGCAGATAGTATTTCTAGAAGTAATTAATTTTTTCTATTGATTTTACAGCGTGTTTTAATTTTAGGAATTATTTCAAAGGCAATGGCGGTGGCTTCAATACCAATAACGGCAGAACCATAGACTTTTACTAGCATTTTTTTCTTTAAAAATAATAAATAGTACCGAACAAAATAGTACAGGCAATGCTTGATTACTCTATAAATGGTTCTTTTTTACATTAGGTAGTTGTACTTGATAATCTATTTATGCACCAATTATTACTTTTTTAAATCATTTATTACAATAGTTCTGTTTATTTTTTTTGGTATCTTCGTTAAACAACTATGTTTAATGAATTTAGACTATTCCCAATTACTAATAGATGTTCAAAAAAAATCTAATATTATTGTAAATAATGTTGGAGATATTAAATATTTAAAGGAAGCTATAGAATCTTTTAATAATTTAAAAATTGGGTATAATACACTTCGTCGTTTGTTTGGTTTTTTAAACAAGACAAAACCTAGTTTATCTACTTTAAATACGCTTTCAAATTATTTAGAATTCACATCATTTACAAACTACTTAAAAGATAATTTGAATTTTGATGAGTGGTATTTTCAGCAACAATTACTTTTAATACAGCAAACTAATGATTTAAATGAAGAAGAAATTCAGATAATAAACACAGGATTACTTCATAATAAAAACATTGTTATGGTAGCTTATTTCATATCGAATTTAATTCAGACAAATAATTTAAGTACTTTAAATAAGCTTTTTGAAAAGATAGATTTAAGCAAACGAAAATTTAGTTCGTTACTCAAGTTTGCAACTATTATAACGCATAGTTTTTATAGTTTAAATGAAAAAAGGGCACTAACTATTTATAATGATTTAATAAAGTATGAAACTTTTAGAAACACTGTACCTCTATTATATATTGATTATTCTCATTTAAGTGGCATTTACTTTAAAGTCTTAATGTTAATTAAAAACCAATCTCTGGTCAAATCAGATTTGCTTTTTGTGGAATTAATGGATAGTTACAGACAGTTCTATACTGGAGATATTTGTAAAAATAGAAATATTAAACGACCTATTGGTTTTAGTACATTTAATCCGGTATTAAAAGGTAGGTTCTATGGTTATAAGATTTTACTATCTAGTACTATTAATAGGTCGTTAATAGAAGAGTTATTTAAAGAATGTAAAACAACAAGGGTTTCTTTTTTTTTAGAAGAAGTAATACCCGCATTACTCATAAAAGAAGAATACAAAATACTTGCCATGATATCAGATAAGTTTTATGAACAAATTTTTGAATCGGATTATTGGTATGACAAAACTATGAGCTCTATTTATTTAATAGCATTAGCTAATATAAGTTTGTATAGTAATAATATTTCTATGGCAAAAGGGAATTTAGAATTGGTAGTATTAGAAAAGGTTGAATTAAGTTATTATGATTATGTATCCTTGTTTTATTACCTAACTAAAATAAAAATAAGTCACTTAGAAAGTGATGCCATTACAAATACTGCATCTTTTTTAATTTTAGAAAAACTGGTTCTAAAAACTGGCTTCATTAAGTTTTTAGAAATTTCAAGAAAATATCTTTTAAATCAAATAGTATAATATGGTTTTTATTATGCTATCCGTTTTATTGTTTTCTTACAATAATGTACTGTGGAAAAAAAACTTAAAAGCTATTTCTATCCCTTTTTTGGTAGCTTACCGTGCTTTTTTTACAAGCACTATTTCCATAGTTTTTTTAGTATTTTTTTTTACAATAGAGTATATTTCTATTTCTGATTTTATTAAAATTACTACAGGTTCTCTATTTGGTGTTTTAGGGTTGTTTAGTATGCTAGCAGTTATTAAAAAAGCATCACTGCAATGGTTGGGAATTTATAATTTATTGGGCGTTGTTTTTACAATTTTTTATTTATGGATATTTGATACAGTTCCAATTAAAGAGTCTTTATTAGGTTTGTTGCTCATCGTGTCTGGATTTATATGTTTTATTTTTAGTAATAGGCAGACGCAATTAAAAATAAATCTCAAACAGCATTTAATTTTGCTTTTAATGACTTTTAGTTACAGTGCTTCGGCAATATTTCATTGGAAAAATTTAAATTTAAATTTCTCTCCTTTGTTAATTATTGCAAATCAAGAATCTATTGTCTTTTTTGTTGGTTTGTTATTTACTTTTAAAAAAGCAAATATGAGTTCAATTAAAATAGATTTAAAAATTTATTTCAAAAAAATAGTCATCATGAGTATTGTTGTTTTTTTTGCAATTCTATTCAGTTTTCTAGGTTTAAAGCAAACAAATCCTATTGTTTCTAGCCTTTTGTTTTTGGCAGCACCTTTAACAACTATTTTATTTAGTGCATTCTTTTTTAAGGAAAAATTTTCTAAAAAAAACATAGTTTTTATTATTATAATTTTAGTGGGTGCTTTTATGTTGCATTTTCAAAATAATTAATCCTTTTAGATACAAAAAAAATGCAATCTTATTATGATTGCATTTTAATTTAAAAAATTAGTAAAAGAAATAAACTTTTTATGTTAAGCAGAATTTCTACTCGCATTAATATTACCAAATAAAGAACGCATGACCATTTTTTCATACACTTCTATTTTTTCTGCATTTCCTTTAGAGGTTTGTAATTCTTGAATTTGTTTTAAAGCATATTGCTGAATGGTTAAAAGTGGTAAAACAATTTTCTCTCTAATTTCAATAGATGCTTTCCCTACAGGAAAATTTTCCATGAGCTCTTTGTGTCCTGTAAGTTTTAACAACAACCTTTTTGTTGTTTTATACTCTTCGAAAATTAATTTCCAAAATTCACCAAACTCAGCATCATCTGCCATGTATGCAGTAAGCTCAAAGAAAGACTTGGTTAAACTCATCATACTATTTTCTAGCAACGTTTTAAAGAAATCTGAAGTATTGTAAAACGCTATAATTTCATCAAACCTATTTGCATCTTCATATTTTTTAAGTGCAGTACCTAGACCAAAAAAACCAGGAACATTTTGTTTTAGCTGGCTCCAACTTCCTACAAAAGGAATGGCTCTTAAGGCAGAGAAATCTAAACCAGCAGCGCTAGAACGTTTACTTGGTCTACTACCAATATTTGTTTTTGCATAATATTTTAGTGTACTCATTTTTTCTAAATACGGTAAAAATTGTGCATGGTTTTTAAAATCAACATAAGTTTTATAGCTAATTTCAGCCATATCTTCAATTAACTTTCTGTTTTTGTCATTTAATTGATCTTTTGTAAAGATATCATTCTTAATTCCAGAACTTATCAATTGCTCTAAATTGTATTGTGCAGAATTTTTAGTACCAAAATTAGAGCTAATAGTCTGTCCTTGCACTGTTAACTGAATTTGCTTGTCTTCTATAGTAGGTCCTAAAGAAGCATAGAATTGATGTGTTTTTCCTCCTCCACGAGCAGGTGGTCCTCCACGTCCGTCAAAGAAAATAACTTCAATATTAAATTCTCTAGAAATTTTTGTAAGTGCTTCTTTTGCCTTAAAAATACCCCAGTTAGCCATTAAATATCCACCATCTTTTGTTCCATCAGAAAAACCTAACATAATGGTTTGTTTATTTTTTCTTTTTTCTAAGTGATATCTGTAGGTTCTATTCGAATAAATAGTTCTCATTACTTGCTCTGCATTTTGTAAATCTTCTACCGTTTCGAAAAGTGGAATTACATCTACTGGTAATTCATTTTCAAATCCACAAAGATTTAGCATGGCAAAGGTTTCCATAACATTTAAAGCCGTTTGATTGTTGCTAATTATATAACGATTTGCACCACGTTCTCCGTTTCTAGATTGTATCTCTTTTAGGGCATATATAGATTCTATGGTGCTTACAGAAGTATCATCTGTTAGCATTTTAGGATCAATATTTCCTTTTACAACTGCTAAAATTTCAATTTGTTCTTCTTCAGTTAAAAATTCATAATTTTTCGGGAATGTAGTATCTCCGGTATTTTGTAAATCTTTTACAATTTGTGTAAATGCTTCGTGATGTACTCTACTATCTTGTCTAATATCTAAGGTTGCAAAATGAAAACCAAAAATTCTTACTTTATTAATAAAGTCATCTAGTTCTTCTATAAATAAAGATTGATGCTTTTCTGCTATAATTTTTCTTGCTTTTGCAAGTTCATCTAAAAATATATCTTGCGAAAAATTTACTTTACTATAGCTTCTTACTACGTGTTTGTAGAGTCTTTTTTCAATTTTTGATAAAATCTCTTGAACGCCATCAAAAGTAAAACGTCTTTTAAGTCTTCTTACATCTCTGTAGTAGCTTCTTAAAATAGATTGTCTTAATCTCTCTGCTACATCCAATGTTATTTTTGTAGTAACAAAAGGATTTCCATCTCTATCTCCACCAGGCCAAAAACCAAGATCTATAATTTCATTATCCATAGGATTTCCATCATAAATATTGTTTTGAATGTAGTTGTATATTTTACTAACAGATTCGTAAAATACATTTTCTAAATACCAAATTAAGCTCACAGCCTCATCGTAAGGTGTTGGTTTTTCTTTTTTATAAAATGGTGTTTTTCCTAGTTGAGCTAGCAATTTTTTTATGAGTAATAAATCGTCATTTTGAATTGCTTTGTTTAAGTCCGTAATAATTCCAAGCACCGTTCCAGGATAAAATTGTGTTGGATGGGCAGTTAAAACTACACGCACTTTAAAATCTTCTAAATATGCTTTTAAAGCTTCTTTTTTATCACCTAAAAGTGCAGTTTCTTTTGAGTTTCTTAGTGTACCAATCCCATCCATATTGTTTACAACAGGAAAAGCTGCATCTTCTATAGCGTCAAATAATACTACTTGGCGTTCTATATATTGAATAAAACGAAATAATAAATCGGTTTTCTCTGCCTCCGTTAGGTTTTCTTGATACTTATCAAAGAACGTACAAATAATTTCTGTAGGATTTTTTCCTTCTTTAAACCCTTTTTCACACAATTCATGAAACAACGGTAACAATACGCCTGTATTGCTAATAGTATCAAAAGGCAAGGTCATGAAAATACTATTGTAAATTTGGTATTTAGACAACACATTTTCATTAAAACGGGCAAGCTTTGGTAATCCTGACATATGTAGTAAATTTTATGAGGTAAACTTACGAAAAAGCGGTGTTACAGAACTTAGGTATTCCCTAATAATTAACTATTTAATTACGAAAACGATATAAATTTTAATAAATTTTTAGTAAAAAGAGAATTTGTTATTTATCTATAGGTGCAGGCTGTATCCTGTTTTTTCTTCTTTGAAGATTCCATCGTGTTGGGTCGTTGGCAAATAAGAACTCTTTTAAGAAAGTATTATCTTCATATTTTTCATAATCATCATACACATATTCTGTTGCTTGCGATCCAATTTCTTTAAAGTTTAAAGGATATATTTTTTGATCAACATTATGATCATTTGGAATTACTAAATAGAAAGGCTTAATATTCAATCTTCTACTGATAGAGGAGATGCTATGTGTGTCTTTCTTAAGTGAGTTAAAAGTATAAATACTAATAGGTGCTTTACTAGTATTTATGCTTGTTTTTTGAGCATATATAGAAATGTTGGCACAAAGAAAAATTATAAAAAGCAAGAATATTTTTTTCATTTCTCAAAATAATAATAACAAATATACTATATAATTTATTTTAATTGTTGTTTGCTGAAATTTTCAATTCCTTTTTCTAACCAGTTTTTATAGGTTTTGATATCTGTATATTGTTGCGGCGAATTTAAAATTTCTAAATCTGCATTCATCAAAATATAATAAGGTTGCGATGCATTTTTAAAATTTAGTATCTGAAACGTAGACCACTTATCTCCATAGGTTTTAATCTTTTTAATGTTTCCGTTTGCTTTTCTAAAATCGAATTGCGCTGCTTTCGGAAGCTCTTTTTCATTGTCATCTACATACAAAGAAATCAGAATATACTCCTCTTTAAGAAGGGTGTAAATTGCTGGAGCGCTCCAAACATTTTCTTCCATTTTTCTACAGTTTACGCAAGCCCAACCTGTAAAATCTAGTAAAATTGGTTTGTTTGCGTCTTTGGCAGCTTGCAAACCTTCGTCAAAATCTTTATAACAATCTAAGCCTAATGGGCAGTCAGATGCTTGCTCATAAATACTGTAAAACTGAGGAGGTGGAAAACCACTTAATGCGTTCAAGTTCCAAGTCGGATTTTTAAAAGTTCCCGGAATTAAATAAATTACAAAAGCAAAAACAAGTACACCAAAAGAGACTCTAAAAAAGGATGTTTTTTTCAGCACAGCATCATGTGGAAATTTTATTTTGCCAAAAAGATACAAGGCCAATCCAGAGAAAATAACAATCCAAAGACCAATAAAAACCTCACGTTTTAAAAGATCCCAGTGCCCAACTAAATCTGAGTTTGATAAAAATTTAAAAGCAAAAGCCAGTTCTAAAAATCCTAAAACTACCTTCGTCGTATTTAACCAACCGCCAGATTTTGGCAAAGAATTTAATAAATTAGGAAACAATGCAAATAAAGCAAAAGGTAAGGCTAAAGCCAAACCAAAACCTGTCATACCAGCAGAGAGTTGAAATGCCGGATTGCCAACGGTACCCAAAGAACCGGCTAAAAGAGAACCTAAAATTGGCCCAGTACAAGAAAAAGAAACAATTGCCAAAGTTAATGCCATAAAGAAAATACCTACAAATCCGCCAACATCAGAAGCAGCATCCATCTTAGTTCCCCAAGAGCTTGGTAATGTTATTTCGTAAAAGCCAAAAAAGGATAAAGAGAAAAATACTAAAATGACAAAAAAGAAAATATTCAACCAAATATTAGTGGATATAGTATTTAAAATGCTAGGATCTAAACCATCAATTAAATGAAAAGGAACACTTAATAGCATGTAAATAATTACAATAAAAACTCCGTATAGAACGGCATTAAAGATGCCTTTACTTTTGCTTTGTGATTGTTTTGTAAAGAATGATACGGTTAAAGGAATCATTGGAAAAACGCAGGGCGTTAACAGAGCTAACAAGCCACCAACAAAGCCTAAAAGAAAAATATTGAATAAAGAACCTCCAGATGTAGCATCTGTTTTCGCTGCTGTTTCTAGTAAAGCAGTATTTTTTAGATCTAATTGAAGTTTTTCTGTTAAGGTTTTACTTTTGTCGTTTAAAATTACTACTTCTTCCTTAATTTTTTTTCCATTCAAAGAAAAAGAAAAAGATTCTTCTATTTGTATACAAGCTTGTTTGCAAACTTGTCCGTAAATCTCTAAGGTTACAGCAGTAGTATTCTTATCTATTACCACCAGTCTCTGTGTAATAATAGCAGTATCTGCAAAGAAAATTTCTTCTTTTTCCCAAACTTCTGAGTATTCTTTTTTTGTTTGACTTTCTGTTGCTTTACCAACTAATTTGTATCCGTTTCGGTCTTCCGGAATTAGAATTTCTAATGGTTGAGATGCACCTTCTGGATTTTCTTGGGAGTACAAGTGCCATTCTTGTAAAAGTTTAGCGGTAAAAATAACATCGTATTCAGTTTCTGAAATTTGATTGATAGAAGATTCCCAAACAATAGGATTGTCTTCTGTTTGCGAAAAAACAGAAATAGCTGTAATAAGAAAGAAAACAGAAAGAAATCTCTTCATTGTAATTGGTTCTTTTAAAAATACTAAAGGTTTAAACCGTTTAAGGTTGCTACTAATTTTTTATCTGAAGGCCTCGGTGCATTGGCATCTAAAATATTCCCATTTGGATCTATTAAAATAAAACGAGGAATTCCTTTAATCATAAAATCTGCTACAAATTGAGACTCCCAATTATTATCTGCAATTAATTGCATTCCGCCTAATTCTCTATCAAGAATCATTTTTTTCCATTTGTCATGGTCTTTATCAGTATCAATAGAGATACTTAAAAACTGAATATTTTTACCATGAAATGCTTTTTCAACTTTCTTTAAAGAGGGTATTTCTGCAATACAAGGGCCGCACCAGGTTGCCCAAACATCAATGTATACATATTTTCCTTTTAAATCTTCTAAAGACTTCGTTCCGCCTGCATTGTCTTCATAATCTGTAAATGAAGGAGAAGGATTTCCTTTCGCTAAAGATTTTAAGTTGTTATAGTCTTTCGTTATTTTTTTATTGTTTTCTTCATTTGTAGAGTTTTTAGAAAAAAGAAGATAGTATGCCTCTAAATTATCTGTATATGTAATACCATATTTAGCATCATCATATAGTAATTTGTTTTTTATGACTTCATTTTTAATGCTTACAATTGTTTTTAGATAAGCAAGATCAGTTTCTGTAGAATCTTTTGCTACTAAATCATCAGATTTACTTCTTAAGATAGCACTTACAAGAGCTCTATAGTTCATAGAAAAAAGAAAATCCGTTTCATTCTCTAATTTTAAACCTTTTAATTCACTTAGAAAATTTTCTGAAGGTTCAAAACTGCGATCCTCTATATAATAACCATGATAGGATTGGTAGTTGATTAAAGTAGCTAAATAGTTGTAGTTAATATTTCTTCTCTCGTTAATTTTAAAATCCTCTGGAATGCCAGCTGTTGTATATAATAAGTCCTCTTCTATTGTTTTTATTTTAAGAGCATGTGTTTTAAAAGCTGTTTCATCTTTTAAAAATCTTTCTTTTTGATCTCCTGAAATGGCCGCATTCGCCTTATTTTTATTGAAAATATAATTATTTATAGTACGCAGGCTTCCGCTTAGGATGAGTGTAGAATCTTTCTTTTTTGAATTGTAGTTAATGTGTACATCGCTGCCGTTTGGTGCATAAAATTCTGTCATATTTCTGTCCTCTCTCAATAGGAAAAAATTACAATTCATTTTTAATGTATCTCTAAAAGTACCATTTTCAGCGATTACTATTTCTTTTTTTTCACTCGTATCAAACTGGCTATAAATAATTATTTTTTTTGCCGTTGCATCTTCAATTTTACCAGAAATGATCGTGTAATCTATTTTCTTTTCTGTTTTGCAAGAGATCATTGAGATAAATGCAATTAATACCCATATTTTTTTCATAAACCTGTAT
>CAJXTJ010000066.1 GCA_913061165.1 uncultured Polaribacter sp. | reverse complement strand
CTACACGTAAGGAGTCGTCGGCAGCGTCAGATGTGTATAAGAGACAGCTATAATACTTAAAATTAGCACGGTATAAAAACAAAACCAAAATAACAAAGTTTGCGGATTTAAAGCTAAATTCTGAATTAAAAACTTGTCGTACAATCCACTAGAAGCGCCTAAAAAAGTAGCGCCAACAATAGCAAACACCCATTTATTCCGTTTAAAATGAATGCCTTCCTTTTTTCCTACTTTAGAATATAATAATACAGAAAAAATGATGAGAAAGAACCCAATCCACTGTAAAAACGTAGGTTGTTCTTTGTAAATTAAAATAGCACCTATAAATGTAAAAAATGGACCTGCAGAACGTATAGGGGCAACAATAGTAATTGGTAAATGTTTTAAAGCCTGGTAAGCTAATACCCAAGAAGCTGCCATTATCATTGATTTTATAAAGATAAAACCATGTGTTTCCCAAGGAATTGAAGCAATATACAAACCCGTACCTTTTGTAAATTCAGGAAAATAAATAGAACCAATATACAGCGGTAATAAGAGTATAAACCCTGAAGTAATAGTTCCTAGCAATACTGGAAAAGCCTCATTTCCTTGCAATGCATGTTTCTTACATAAATTGTGTAATCCTAAAAAAAGCGCAGCCAAAAGTCCTAAATAAATCCACATGGCGCGAATATAGTTTTTTAACCGATTCTGTAATTATTAATTGCATTGTTTTTTATAAATTTGCTAAAAACAAATTCACTTAAAAACAGCACCCATGGAATTGACTGAATATATTATTATAGCATTAAAGATTATTGTTGGTTTAAGTATTTTAAACGTTTGGTTATTGCAAGCGCATAAACCAACAAAATGGAGGGGCGGCAATAATATTGAATCTATTATTGAAGAATTTGAGGTTTATGGCTTATCTAAGCAGTTTTGTTATGTTGTTGGTTTTCTAAAAATAAGTTTTGCATGTTTATTAATAGCATCGGTAAAGTTTGAATATTTAACTTTAATCGGAAGTATTGGTTTAACAACATTGTTATTAGGGTCTGTAATAATGCATCTTAAAGTGAAGGATGCCTTATATAAATCATTTCCAGCAGCATTATTTATATTTATGAATCTAGTAATTATATATTTTTCTCTTTAAAAATAGGTATAAAACGCTTTTAAGGCGATACATAAATTTAAAGAAGCAAAAATAAATGATGGAGAAGACTGAATAAAATTGTCTTTAATTTTGATTCTTACTACAAATCCAGAAAGCATAAGTATACAAAGACCAGATGAGGCTAATAGTAGCAAAACAGGACTTATGTATAGGCCAAACAGCAAACCTATTGAGCCCATTAATTGAAGGAAACCAGTAAGTTTTCTAAAATTTGGCAACCCATATCTTTCAAATTCTGAAATAATAAATTTTGAATAAAAACACTGTATACCAAAATAAATAAAGGCTAAACTTGAGGACAGTGTTAAAATTGGAAGTAAATTCAAAAGGTTTTTTTAGAAGTTAATTTTTTTAATGCAGTAAATATAATACTAATTTACGATTCAAAAGTATGTCGTTTTTCGTCGGTTGCGGAAGCACTTAACAAATTATTAAATGTTCTCATCAAATCAAAATCTTTCGTAATCTCATTAGAAACTCGAATACCAGAAATACCTGTTTCTAAGATGCTTTTAATATCTTCTTTACGAATGCCTCCAGTACCAAGAATTGGAGTTTCGCTTTTTAAAGCATCGATAATTGCAGAAAAACCTTTTAAACCAATAGCTTTAAGATCTGATTTTTCCTCTGCTTTAAAAGGGCTTAAACTAATGTAATCTACTTGCTTTTCAAGCAGCGCCTCACAGTCTTTTAGTGTGTTGGCACTTGCGCCTATAATTTGCCAGGTATACAAGTGTTTTCTAGCTAAAATTGGACATACATTTGCTGAACTTATGTGTATGCCGTCTGCTTTTACTTGTTTTGCTATTTTATAATCGCCATTTATAAGCAGTCTTGTTTGAAAATAAGAAGTAATTTCTCTAGCTTCAGTCGCTAATTTTAGATATTTTTTTTCAGAAACACCTTGCAAACGCAGCTCTACCAATTCTGCCCCTGCAGAACACGCTTTTTGAATATTTTCTATGTGTTCTTTTGGAGAATTTCCTTGAGAGATATAATGTAGTTTAGGTATCATTAATTCTTTATTAAATTAAAAAAGGTGAAATAATAATCTTTAAAAATATATTACAGCGCAACGGTTCTAGAATATTGCATAATATTAGTTTCTAAGCGTTTTAACATTGTATTTGATTTCTCTGAGTATACCACATATTGGCATTTGTGAATACTTTGTGTGATTGCCATAAGATCTGTATACGTTGCACTTTTAGATAAAAATTCTGCATCTTCTATATTAAAAATCTTTAATTGCGTCATGTTTAGGCCTTCGGATAAAAGTAGCTTACACACGGTTCTTGGAGTAGCAATAAGAATATCTACACCTTCAAAAATTTCAGAAGTAAGTACTTCTATATGAAATTTATCGTCACAGGTATACACACGTAAAGAAGTATGTCTGGTATATTTTAAAAGAGTTTCTTCTAGTTCAAATGCACGTTCTCTATTTTCTACTAAAATAATAGCTCTAGGAGCAACCCCAACTTCTTCACATTTCAATTTTTGTAAAGTAGTAAGTATCAATGTAGTTGTTTTTCCACTGTTTTTTGGTGCTGTGCAATACACATTTGCACCACTTTTAATGAAAGGAATACTTTTACTCTGAAAAGGAGTAGGTGTTGTTATTTCAAAAAAAGCCAGCTTCTCTTTGATATCGGAATGTAATTTTTTAAAAGGCATAGGAAATAAAGAGATAATTGTTTAATTTTCTTAATTCTTGGGGCAAATATACAATTAAAAAGAGTTTGTTATTCTGAAGTAGGAGGAATCTCATAAAAAATGATCTAAGCTATAAAGTTATAAGATAGTGCCGGCATACTTTTTTAAAAGTTCTAATGAAACATATTTTAAAGCAAGGGCATTTGTAGCTTTTAAATCAACCAATGGTGCAGCGTTTGCTTTTTCTGCTTGTTTCCATCTAGAAACACATAAGCACCATTTATCGCCTGGTTTTAAGCCTGGAAAGTTCCAATGTGGTATTGCGGTCATTAAATCATTTCCTTGAGAAAAAGAATACTCTAAAAACGTTTTGGTAACTACTGCACAGACTACATGTGTACCAAAATCATCTGGCGTAGTATTGCAGAAACCATCACGTAAATAGCCTGTCATAGGATTACATGAACAGGTATCTAGTAGTCCTCCTAAAACATTTAATACGGGTTTTGTGTTTGTCATACTTTTTACAATTAAAATATAGAAAATAAAATTATTTATTCTTTAAAAATTTTAGTAGAAAATTGTACACCATTTAGTCCCTTTAAACTTAAAAAATACATTCCTTTTTGAAGAGCACTAATATTTATTTCTCCTGTTTTAAAATTGACTTGAAACGTTTTTATTTGTTGACCTAGCGGATTATAAATTATAATTTCTTCTAGTATTTGTTTAGAGGTTATCGTCAATTTTTCTTTTGTCGGATTTGGATATACTGTAAAATCTATTTCATTAGAATTAAAACCAGTAATATTTAAAACGGCATCCGAACTTGCTTTCCAGCTGCTCGCTAAAGCATTGTCAGAATTAACTTCTATCAATTCTAAATAAAAACCATCACCATCAGCAGATTCTGGCCAAGGTGCACTATCTGTATATTCCACTTGATCAATGATATTCCCAAAAGCGTCTGCTAATACTAAATTCTGACTACTATTTGATAAATCTCTATCAAATCTACCATAAGCTTGAAGTCCATATTTATCGAAAAAAACATCTGTATTTCTAGCTAAATGAATCGATTGTGCAGGTGAAATAGTTGCATTTTCTTCAAATTGATAAGAAACACCTAGTTTGCTTAAATACACACCGGTTAAATTTACATTTGTAGTTCCTATATTTTGAATCTCTATAAACTCTAAATCCTTACTTTCCGGAAAAGCAACTGTTTCTAATGGGTTGTAACTAATCTTAGAAATCACTAAAGAAGGAGTTATTATTGAATTACAATTAGAAAATTCACCAAGGTTGTTTCGCATCCAAGCAATTCTTGCTTGAATCCAAATTTTCATATTAGCTATTTCTCCAGAGAAATCATCTATTGTTTCCCATCGGTCATTTTCACGAACTAAAGCTTCTGAAATTAATTCAGTAGTGCTGTCAATTAAACTAGATATATAGGCGTAATTTAATGGCTCTCCAGGGCTAGTAACTTCATCAAAGCGTTTTGCTAAATAACATTTAAAAGTCGAATTATTAAAAAGGTCTCTCCAAAAACCAGCACCTGTATTACTAAAATCAAATTGCCACACATCTGTAAAACTTCTGTCATAACCCCAATCAAATAAGTCATTGCCATAGGTTAGATTATAATCCCAAACAGGACCTGCTCTTAACTTTCCACCTCTATCTTTATGATAATACGTACTTAAGGCATAAGCATCTACATTGGAGGCTATTTCTGCCATTAACATATAATCTACAAAAGATGGAATGTCTATAATAGAAGGATAACCACTTGTTATATTAGTATTCGAGGCATTGTTATCTAAACTTCTAAAAACCTCTTCTATATATGAAGATTGTGTTTGTGTAATATCATCTGAATTTGGTTTTTCATGAATATATCCAGCACCGTTGTTATTCCAGGCCTCAGGATCTTCTTCATCAGGTCTATCTGTCTGCATTAGATAACCACCGGAAACCTCTGGCAATGAATTTTCATCATCAGATAATTTTGCAATGTTTACACGATTTCCGTCACGTTTTATTTTTTCGGAGAGTGCATATAAACCAATATAATCGCCATTAAGCACCACCTCACAATATTTTAAATTGACAGCATATTGCCCCATTTTACGTGCCATTTCGTAACTAATGTAGTCTCGCATCATACTATCATCAAAGGCAAATGAATTTAAAATCCAATCATCTTCTTTTGGCATCCCTAACAATTCTACGCCTTTATCTTCTATACCATCATCTTCTAAAGTATCAATACCATACGGTTTTTTAGGAAGTGTCTGAGAAGAGGATCCTCTCGTTTCAATACCAATAGTGCCCGAATAATTTAAAAAGGCATCATTATCAGCATCCGTTAGAAAATTTCGAGCACCATTAGGTCTTTGAATTATTTTCATAGTACCAAGTATTTTTGGCTCATCAGGAATTTCTGCACCATTTTCTGTATTGATAATAATTATAGGCAAGTTACTGCCTGTAAATGTTGAGTTGCTTGCATTCAGAATATATGTTTCAGTAGATATCGAAGATGGTAAATAATTCTCTAAAAATATTTGCGCTCGCACAGTTGTGTTTTCATTAATTTCAATAGGATTTGTATATATTGGAGAAGTTTCTGTAGGATTATTTTCACCAATTGTATAGCGTATTACTTCCTCTGAAGCATTTCCAGATAAACTTAAACTTATGGGTGCGTTAATAAGGCCACCTTGGTTAGAAAAAACAACTTCACTTTGAACACTTCCTACATATTCTTGATTAGAATTTTGAGAACCAGGCGTAGTCTCTGCATAACTTACAATATCTCCAGAAGTTGTAGAGATCCCAATAGATGTATTCTCAGGAAGGTTCTCTACAATTATCTGACTCAAAGTCTCACCCGAAGCAGTTGTTAAACTTAATGTTTCTGAACTTGATGATATTTTAAAGTTTGTATGTAGATTATTCGCCGTTAGGCCTAAAATAGCAGGTGGTTCTATACCAGTATTATTTGTGGTTGAAAAAGTTGCCGATAAAAAAGGTATTATTGTAAAATCGGAAGAGTTTGCACTGATATTGTGTGCTTGAATGGTTAAAATATTTTCACCTTCATTTAAAATTGAACTGAAATCTGTAATCATAAACCTTTCCGGATTTCCTCCGGAATATATTTGAGCCTCATGATCTGTTATAGTTTCCGAGTTATACGCTGGTGGTGTGCCATTAATATTAGCTCTTGCCACTTCATTTCCATTTATATAGGCAACAAAAGCATCATCATAATCCATATCTAAAATTAAAGAAGAAATAGTAGCGAGCTTATTAATAGTAAATACCTTCCTAAGGTATATGGATTGCGTACCATCTGGAATAATAGTAGCATCATCTCCATCATTATAACCAAAGCCTGAGGAACCTATAAACCAACTTGAATCATCAAAACTTAATTCGCTCCAATTAGAATTAGGCTCGGAAGTTGGAATTAGGTATTTAAATTCATCTCCTTGATTGATGAGTGTTCGTGGATAGTTAATAGTAGCCCTATCTTTTGATGAAGCCCATAAAAGCATATATTGGTCTGGACTTAGTGTTATATTAGGAAATGGCCATTTTGCAAGATTATTTGTATCATCAGACAAAGTCCAACCATTTATTGAAACATCTTCGGTTCCAAAATTATGAATTTCTAACCAGTCTGATGCATCTCCGTCTTCATCTGTATACACAGAATTAGAAGAAACTACTTCATTTATTCTTACTGTTTGCGCTGTTGTATTATAGATGCTAACTATTAAAAGTCCAAATAAATAGCTCGCTTTGATGTTTTTTAAAATATTTTTTTTATCCATTTTTTTATTTCTGTAATTTTAATACATAGCTATTTTTTAAAAAACACTTTGTAATACAAACTTAATAAATTAATGCTATTTTATCAATCGTTTTAGCTTTATAATAACCATACAAAAACCCTACGTTAAAAATAACAACCTATTTTATTGAATCTATTTAGTAGCATTATTTGTGTTTTTTAAAGTTTGGCAGTGGTTCGAAGTTTTTAGAAATACTAGAAAATAGTTGCTTACGAACTAAAGGTATTTTAAAACAAAATATCAAAATAAAAATACAATATTTATTTAAACGTAGTAGCAGTAACAAAATACAAGGTGTGTGAAATTTTAAAAAAAAATACAATTATTCATTTTTTTGTCTTTTATTTGTATTCTTAAAGCTTTGTAAATTCGAGCTTTAGCTGAACAAATTGAAAACTGTTTATAGGTTCGGTCTTTTGAAAATCAGGAAGTCATATTCAAAAGAAGCTTGCGGAGTAAGTAACCGAAATTTAAAGCTAACTTCCATCTTAAAAAACATATCTACACGGTATAAACTGTATTTTGTCTACAAAATACAATATCAAATTATGGTTTGATATTAAGTTATTAATTCTTTCAAAGAGGGCATACCTGCTTTCTTATTTTAATAACTTTTTAGCACCTTAATAATGAATTCAAAATATATCGATTTAATCAATCAAACTTTTGATTTTCCTCAAGAAGAATTTTACCTTGAGAAAGACCACTTACAATTTCACGGCATAGACCTGCATAAATTGGTTGAAACCTATGGAACTCCTTTAAAATTTACATACTTACCAAAAATTTCCGAGAATATAAACAAAGCGAAAAGATGGTTTGAAAACGCTATAAAAAAGCACAACTATAATGGGAATTATAACTATTGCTATTGCACAAAAAGCGCTCATTTTAAGCATGTTTTAAATGAGGCTTTGAAAAATGACATTCATATTGAAACGTCTTCAGCTTTTGATATAGATATTGTTGAAGCCTTAAAAAGAGAGGGCAAAATAAAGAACAATACCTTTTTAATTTGTAATGGTTTTAAGCGAGCACAATATGTGACCAATATTGCCAGGTTAATTAATAATGGTCATCATAATTGCATTCCAATTATTGATAACTATGAAGAGATAAATTTACTCTCTAATGAAATAGATGGAAATTACAATATTGGTATTCGAATTGCTTCGGAAGAAGACCCAAAATTTGAATTTTATACTTCTCGGTTAGGAATAGGGTATAAAAATATTGTGCCCTTTTATAACAAGCAAATTAAAGACAATCCGAAAGTGCAGCTTAAAATGCTCCATTTCTTTATTAATACGGGTATTAGTGATAATGCCTACTATTGGAATGAACTTTTAAAATGTCTTAAAGTATATACCAGTTTAAAAAAGATTTGTCCATCCCTAAACAGCCTTAATATTGGAGGCGGTTTTCCTATTAAAAATTCATTGGCTTTTGATTTTGATTATGAATATATCATTGATGAAATTATAAATCAAATTAACCTTACTTGTAAAGAGGAAGCTATTGATGTACCTAATATCTTTACAGAATTTGGCAGCTTTACAGTGGGCGAAAGTGGTGGCGCCATTTATGAAGTTTTGTATCAAAAACAACAAAATGATAGAGAAAAATGGAATATGATAAATTCTTCCTTTATTACAACACTTCCAGACACTTGGGCTATAAATAAGCGTTTTATAATGCTGCCAATAAACCGTTGGAATGATTCTTATGAACGTGTTTTACTTGGAGGACTTACCTGCGATAGTGACGATTATTATAATAGCGAGCAGCATATGAACGCTATTTATCTTCCAGTTTATAAAAAAGAGAAACCATTATATATTGGGTTTTTTAACGTGGGAGCGTATCAAGAAACCATTGGTGGTTATGGTGGCTTGCAGCACTGTTTAATACCTGCACCTAAGCATATTTTAATTGATAAAGATGCAGACGGAAAGATCTCAACCCAATTATTTAGAGAACAGCAAAAGAGTGAAGAGTTACTCGAAATATTAGGGTATGAGCAGCAACCTGAAACAAATACAACTCAAAATTTAAACAGAAACCTTGAATTTCAATTAGTAGATAAATAAAAATGGAAACTAAAACTTATGCTGGAATACCAGAGAAATATGCAAAATTAGAGCATGCAAAGATTGTATTAATTCCTGTGCCTTATGATGGAACAAGTACATGGCAAAAAGGAGCAGATAAAGGACCCAAAGCTTTTTTGGAAGCTTCTGAAAATATGGAACTGTATGATATTGAAACAGATTCAGAAGTTTATAAACAAGGTGTTTATTTAACGGATGCAGTTACTGAAAACACCTCTCCAGAAAGTATGGTAAATGCAGTGCATGAAGTTACAAAGAAATACATTAAAAGAAACAAATTTGTGACTGTTTTTGGTGGCGAACATTCTGTATCTATTGGAACCATTAGAGCATTTAATGAGATGTTTCCTAACTTAACGGTATTGCACATAGATGCCCATGCAGATTTACGAAAAAGCTATGATGGGAGTTCTTGCAATCATGCTTGTGCGGTTTATGAAGCCAGCCAAAATACTAATTTAATTCAAGTAGGCATCCGTTCTATGGATGTAAAAGAGAAATCTATTATGAATTTAGAGAAAACCTATTTTGCACACGATATGGCAATAGACACTTCTTGGACTGATTCTGCTATTGACCAGATGACAGAGAATGTATATATAACATTTGACTTAGATGCTTTTGACCCTTCAATTTTGCCAAGTACCGGTACCCCTGAACCAGGAGGGTTACTTTGGTATGAAACACTTGATTTTCTAAAACAAGTATTCACAGAAAAGAATGTTGTTGGCTTTGATATTGTTGAGTTATGCCCAAATAATAGCGAAAAATCCTCAGATTTTCTTGCTGCAAAACTGTATTACAAAATGTTAAGTTATAAGTTTCAAAACGATACAACAGAAGACGATTTTGACAATGCTTATAATACGAAACCACTATTTAATAATGTATCAAAATTCAAAGAAGAAGATGACTACTAAAGGTGCAATATCAGCGTTTATAGAGAAATATTACTTGCATTTTAATGCTGCCACAATTGTTGATGCAGCAAAGGCTTATGAAGCACAATTAAATAAGGGGTCAAAAATGTTAGTGTCTTTGGCAGGTGCAATGAGTACAGCAGAAATAGGAAAGATTTTTGCCGAAATGATACGCCAAGACAAGGTTCAAATCATTTCTTGTACAGGAGCAAATTTAGAAGAAGATATTATGAATTTGGTTGCACATTCTCATTATCAACGCATTCCTAATTATCGAGATTTAACTCCAGAACAAGAATGGGGTTTATTAGAAAAAGGTCTTAACCGGGTTACAGATACTTGCATTCCAGAAGAAGAAGCATTTAGACGATTACAGCAACATATTTATAAAATATGGAAAGAAGCAGATGATAAAGGAGAACGGTATCTACCGCATGAATACATGTATAAAATGTTATTATCTGGTGTGTTAGAAGAATACTATGAAATAGATTTAAAAGACTCGTGGATGTATGCAGCAGCAGAAAAGAATTTGCCTATTATTTGTCCTGGTTGGGAAGATAGTACAATGGGAAATATTTTTGCAAGCTATGTGCTTAAAGGAACGCTAAAAGCAAGTACCATGAAATCTGGGATTGAGTATATGACTTTTCTTGCAGATTGGTATACTAATAATTCTGAAAATGGGATAGGATTCTTTCAAATAGGAGGGGGAATAGCAGGAGATTTTCCAATATGTGTGGTGCCAATGCTATATCAAGATATGGAGCGCACAGATACACCATTTTGGAGTTATTTCTGCCAAATAAGCGATTCTACTACAAGTTATGGTTCCTATTCTGGGGCGGTTCCTAATGAAAAAATTACTTGGGGAAAATTAGATATTAACACACCTAAATTTATAATAGAGAGCGATGCTACAATTGTTGCTCCATTAATCTTTGCTTATTTATTAGGCATGTAAAACTGCAAAAAAATGATACGTAAAATTGTAGATTACCAAAAGTTGAATACAGATATTTTAACTCTATTAGTAGAGAAATTTCCTATTGGTTATGATGATGACAACATAATCTGATTTAGAAATGCTGAAAATGAGCTTATTGAAGCGGTAGAAATTAGAACTGATGATACTATTTATCTCGTGAAAATTGGGGCATAACTGGTTATATGAGGCACAAAGTTCTCGTTTACGGCTGTCTCTTATACACATCTGACGCTGCCGACGACTCCTTACGTG
>CAJXTJ010000065.1 GCA_913061165.1 uncultured Polaribacter sp. | reverse complement strand
GTGGGCTCGGAGATGTGTATAAGAGACAGGGCTTTTACAGTGGCTTTAGGAATTTTCATTTTCACTGTACTTTTTGGTATGGGAAATGGATTAAAAAACACCTTTGAAGAATTCTTTTCAGATGATGCCACAAATACTATTATTGTAAGATCTGGAAGAACAACAAAAGCATACAAAGGTTTTAAAGAAGGGAGACAAATTCAATTTGAAAATGAGGATATTGAATTGTTAGAAAAAGAATTGGGAAACAGCATCGAATATATTAGTGCTAGAATATACAAAGGTGTTCAGGCAAAATTTAGGCAAGAATCAGGTTCTTACACTGTAAGAGCTGTGCATCCAGAGCATCAATTTTTAGAGAAAACAATGGTAGATGAAGGAAAATTTATCAATGCGAATGATGTCAAAAATAAAAATAGAATTGTAGTTATTGGTAGGCTTGTAGAACAAGATTTATTTGGCAAGGTCACTTCTTTAGGTAAATTCATTGAATTAAACGGTATTGCTTATCGAGTTGTAGGTGTTTTTAGTGATTCTGGTGGGGATAACGAAGAAAGACTAATATATGCACCTGTTTCAACGATTCAATTAATTTATAAAAATACAACCGATATAGATCAAATTAATTTATCATTCAATAAAGCACTTGGCGTAAATGGTGCAAAAAAGATGGTGAGAGATATTAAAAAAATTCTAAAAGAAAAATATTTTATAGCAAGAGAGGATAGAAGCGCTATTAGAGTAAGATCTGTATTTGATGATTACCAACAAAACATGCAATTTGCAAGTATGTTACAATTTATTGTTTTGTGGATTGGAATAGGAACTTTATTTGCAGGAGCAATTTCTATCGGAAATATTATGGTTTTTGTTGTCAAAGAAAGAACGAGAGAATTAGGAATAAGAAAAGCATTAGGGGCAACACCTAGTTCTATTATTGGTCTTATTTTACAAGAGTCTATTATGATTACCGCATTAGCTGGTTATTTTGGTTTACTAATCGCAATTTTTGCATTAGAAAAAATGGGGAATGGTTTAAAAGATTATTTTATTACAAATCCGGCAGTAAATACGAGTACCATTGTTTGGGCAACAATTCTATTGATTTTTGTAGGTGCAATTGCTGGATTTATTCCTGCAAGAAGAGCAGCAAGAATTAAACCAGTTGTAGCAATGAGAGAAGATTAAAAAGATATAATTATGAAGTTTATTTTTGATAAAGATTCCTGGCAAGAAATATTTGGTTCTATAAAAAAAAGCAAACTAAGAACAGCCATTACTGTAATTGGCGTTTTATGGGGTGTATTTTTATTTATTACACTTTTAGGTGCTGCTAAAGGAATGGAAAACGGATTTGATAAAGAATTTAAAAACTTGGCAACCAATAGCATCTTTTTATGGGCACAAAGAACAGAAAGACCCCATAAAGGTTTTCAAAGAGGTAGAAGTATGCGACTTAAAATACAAGATGTAGAAGCTATTAAAAAACAAATTCCAGAAGTTCAATTTGTCGTTCCAAGGAATGTTCAAGGTGTTTTTGGAGGTCCACCAGCAAGCGTAAAAAGAAAAACCAATACAAAAACATATAAACTTTTTGGCGATTACCCAATCTTAGATAATGTTAATAAGGTGAAAATTATTGATGGCAGGTTTATAAATGTAAATGACATAAATAGTGAAAGAAAGGTTTGTATCATAGGGGAAAAAATTGTGGATGAATTATTTAAGAAAGATGAAAAACCTGTTGGAGATTTTTTAGAAATAAATGGTAGCTTCTTTCAAGTGGTAGGAACTTACAAAGATAACGGAACTAGTTTTGAAGGAGATGATTCTATATATATACCTTTTTCAACTTATCGAAAAATAAATAATACGGGTGAAAATATAGGTTGGATGGTTATTGCAGCCAGTAAAGATGCAAATATTGTTGAGGTAGAAAAGAATGCAAAAGCAATTTTAAAGAGAAGACACAATGTGCACCCCGATGATGAGAGAGCTTTTGGATCCTTTAATTTTGGAGAAATGTTTGGGAAAATTACAGGTTTTGTTACAGGAATCAAATTCTTAACATGGTTTGTAGGGATTTCTACTCTAATAGCAGGCGTAATTGCTATTGGAAGTATCTTACTAATTACCGTTAAAGAGAGAACTAAAGAAATAGGCATTAGAAGAGCTGTAGGAGCAACACCTGCTAAAATTAGAGGTCAGATTGTTTTAGAATCTGTGTTTTTAACATTACTTGCTGGAATTCTAGGTATTATATTTGCTGGATTTGTTCTAATGATTGTAAATGCAACACTTGCAGGCGGTGATGGTATTCCATTTGTAAATCCAACTGTAAACGTAGGAGTGGCTTTAGGTGCCGTAGCTGCATTAGTTACTTTTGGTTCTTTAATAGGCTTGATACCCGCTCAAAGAGCCGTTATGATTCGACCTATAGAGGCGTTAAGAGAAGAATAAAAAAAGTAAAATTAATTAGATTATAAATAAACCAACATTACAAAAATTAACTAATAATGAAAAAAGGAATAATATTTGGAACTATAGCAATTATATTTATTGCCGTATTAATTTGGTTCGGTAAAATGAATAAAAATTCTGCGGTAACTTTTGAAACAGAAAAAGCATTTAAAGCTACTATTGTTAAAAAAACAGTTGCAACAGGTAAGGTAACCCCTTTAGAGGAAATTGAAATTAAACCCCAAATTTCTGGAATTATTAATAAAATATTGGTTCAAGAAGGAGCAAAGGTTAAAAAAGGAGATTTAATTGCAACTGTTAGAGTTGTGCCAAACGAACAATCTTTAATAAGTGCAAAAGGTAGGTTAGACAATGGTAAGATTCGTCTAAATAATGCAGAAGTATCTTATAAACGAAACAAAAGCTTGTTTGAAAAAGGGGTAATTTCTAGAGCAGCATATGAGGCGGTAGAGTTAACTTACAATCAATCAAAACAAGAAGTTAGAAACCTCGGTAATGATTATCAAATAATAAAAAGTGGTTCTGCAGGTTCATCGGGTTCTGCAAACACGAATATTAGAGCACAAATGTCTGGTACAATTTTAGAAATTCCTGTAAAAGAGGGAGATCAAGTGATACAAGCAAACAATTTTAATGCAGGAACTACAATTGCTTCTATTGCAGATATGAGTAAAATGATTTTTGAAGGTAAAGTAGATGAATCTGAAGTTGGTAAATTGGTAAAAGGTACGGATATAGAAGTTTCCATTGGAGCTATTGAAGGGCAAAAGTTTCCGGCAAAATTAAATTTTATAGCTCCGAAAGGAACTGAAGAAGGTGGCGCTGTTCAATTCAAAATTAAAGCAGATGTTTCATTAGATGATAAGTTTTTTATTAGAGCTGGTTATAGTGCAAATGCAGATATTATATTAGTTAAAAAAGACAGTGTTTTATCTATTAAAGAGGGTTTATTAAGGTTTGATAAAGAAACAGAAGAACCTTATGTGGAAGTAAAACAAGCAGATGGAGAATTTAAGAAGGTTAACGTAAAGTTAGGTACTTCAGATGGTGTAAACGTTGAGGTTTTAGAAGGATTAACTAAAGATGACGAAATCAAAATTTGGAATAAAGCAGCTAAAGACGATACGGAAGAGGAAGACGAATAATTAAGAGAAATAATAAATTTTTAAAAGAGGAACTTATGCTTATAGGTTCCTTTTTTTACTTCGTGAATCAAGAAAAAAAAGACGCTGGAGTGATAAATACTTTAATAAATTTAGAAACTAATAATTATTTATAGGACCACCAAACTAAAAAGAATTTTTCTATTTCTCCATTTGGTTTCTTTACCCAGCATAGCGGTGAAAACTGCCTTTCTAAATATACATTAGCATTTTCTTCAAACTGTTTAAAAGATTGCCAATTGATCTTCTCATGAGGCATAACCAACCAATCTTTCTTGTTAGGAATGTGAAATTTACAATCAGAAAATTGTAATAATTCCGTTTTATTAATATAATACCCAACAATACAAGCCTTATTTATTTTTGACAATTCAACGCTTTTATTTGAAAAAGGAACAAACAATTGTGCTTTAAAATATACTTGTTGCTCTATGTTTTTTGATGCTAAATGAATGCTGTTTAAATATTTTTCACATTCATGAGAATAGAGCAGTGGTAATTGCTTCTCTTTGAGTTTAGTTAATTTCTCAAGTAAAGAGTCTTTCCTATTGGGGCCAATAAAATGTTCAATTTCAGTTGTACCAATTGTCGCATCATACACATAAAACTTATAGATAATTTCTAAGTGAATTGGTTTTTCATCTTTTAGAATGATACAATCTAGTTCTCCTAGCGTAATTTTTTCTTTTTGAATTTGAATGTTCTCTGAAATAATTTTTATGGATGAATTTTGAGCCAATTCAAAAGATACAAAGCGTTCTATATATTTACCTAAGCGTAATTTTTCGTCAATTTCAATATTAATTTTTGAAGATTTAAAAGGAAGTTCAAAGTGCTGTAAATCAAATACAGCGTCATTTTTCCACAAACAACCTGTTTGTAAAAAGCCATCATATCTTTTTTGTATGTCTTTTGTTTTTTGATTCATTCCAAATTCGAAGTTACAAATCTATTTTGTAAATTGAACTTTTTAAACATCCATAAAATGCATTTCGAAAAATCGACTTTTAAATACCTTCAAGATCTTCATAAAAACAATAATAGAGATTGGTTTGCAGCAGAAAAAGAAACCTATTTAGAGGCACAGCAAAACGCAAAAAAGGTTTTTGGAGCCATTCATTTAAACTTGCAAAAGCACGACGAAATAGAGAAATCTAAAATGATGCGAATTTATAGGGATGTTCGTTTTTCCAAAGATAAAACTCCCTATAAAGCGCATTTTGCAAATTCTTATGCAAGATTAGGAAAAGAGTTAAGAGGTGGTTATTTTTTAAGAATTAGACCTGGTGCCTCTTTTTTAGCTGGTGGGTTTTGGGAACCAAGCAAGGAAGACTTGTTTAGAATTCGGAAAGAAATTGAATTAGATGCCTCAGAGATCAAAGATCTTTTAGAAGATCAAAATTATAAGAAATATTTTGGTGGCAAATTTGAAAGTGTTTCTGAATTAAAAACAGCACCCAGAGGTTTTGACAAAGAACATTCAGATGTTAATTTATTGCGTAAAAAAGGATTTATAGCAAGTAGGAGCTTTTCAGATGAAGAAGTATTAGCTCCAAATTTTGCTAAAGAAGTAGACCAAAGTTTTAAAGCATTGCGTCCGTTTTTCAATCTTTTTAGTGATATTTTAACTACAAATTTAAATGGAGAGTCGCTTCTTTAGTTTTGTGTAATAAAGTTGCACTTAGAGGTTAAGTCTTATTGTTAAGATTCACTTTTAAATAGTAGAACAAGTTCTGTTTTGAGCGGATTATTTCAATGTACTACCACCTATTTTAAATTCTTGGAAACCTCTCGTTTTAAGACTAATACAGTAATTATTGTAGCAAGGGTATCTGCTATAGGAAAAGACCACCAAACACCGTCTATACCATAATATATAGGTAAAAAATAAGCTAAAGGAATTAAGAAAATACCTTGTTTTAATAGCGTTAATAATAGTGCAGGCATTGCTTTTCCGGCTGCCTGAAAATAGGCAGAACCAATTAATTGCATAGTTACAATTGGTGTAACCAAGAAAACAACTAGCATAGCATCTGGTGTTTTTTCTAATAAGGTTGCATCATTTGTAAAAATCCAGATAATTTGTTCTTTAAAAATAACAATCCCAATAAAAACAAGAGTTCCTAGAATAGATCCAAAATAAATAGATTTCTTAATGGTTTCTTTTACTCTCTCATTCTTTTTTGCACCAATATTAAAGCCAGCAACAGGTAGAAATCCTTGAGAGACTCCTAAAACAGGTGACAATGCAAACATCATTACCCTGTTTATAATTCCGAATACTGCAATAGATATTTCTCCACCATAGGTAAATAACGAATAGTTTAAAACAATCATTAAAATACTAATTGCACCTTGTCTTACAATAGAAACACCTCCTAATTTGGCAATTTCTTGTACAATTTTAAAGTCTAACTTAAAGTTCTTTGGAATAATTTGTAATTCACTTTTAGAAGATAAAAAGAAATATAAAATATACAAACCACAACTTGCATAAGCAATAGAGGTTGCCAAACCAGCCCCGTACATTCCCCAATTGAAATACTTAATAAATAAAATATCTAATAGAATATTTAAAACAGACGGAACCATCATTGCATACATTGCAAATTTAGGTTTGCCTTCTGCTCGAATAGTGGGATTTCCCATCATGGCAAACGCTAAAAATGGAACACCATAAATAATAACACCAAAATATTCTGATGCAATTGGTAATATTTCTCCTTTTGCGCCAAATAAGTTTAGAATAGGAACACTAAATACATTTCCAAGAACTACAAATAGAATTGCTAAAATTACAGTCAAACAAATCTGATTCCCGAAAGTTAGAAAGGCTTTTTCTTTATTATTAGCACCTAATGCTCTGGATATAATTGAGCTTCCACCAATACCAATTCCCATTCCTATTGAAGAAATTAAAAACGCAATTGGTAAGACTACTGTAATGGCTGCAATTGCTAATACACCTATCCATTGTCCCACAAAAATGGTATCGACAATCATATTTAAAGACATTACAAGAATTCCTATAGTTGCAGGAACTGCTTGTTTTATCAATAATTTACTTATTTTTTGGGTACCTAATTCGTTTGCTAATTTGTTCATATAAGAGCTGCAAAGAACGTGAATTATAACTATTTTATCTAAAATGAAACATCAATAATTGTTATAGAACTATTAAATTTTATAAGTTTGTACAAAATAGAACAATGAAGGATATTTTTGAATTAGAAATAACAGTAACCGCTGAAGATATAGATACTTTAAATCATGTAAATAATGTAGTTTATGTGCAATGGATGGATACTGTTGCTTTTAAGCATTGGGCATTTTTAACTTATAAAAATCCTTTACCAGAATATGTTTGGGTGGTTTTAAAGCATGAAGTTGAGTATTTAAAACAAGCAGTTTTAGGGGATGTAATTACGGTTAAAACATGGGTAGGAGAAACAAAGGGGTTTAAGTCTGAGCGTTTAATGGAGTTTTATAAGCAGAATCAATTGCTCGTAAAAGCAAAAACTATTTGGGGAATGTTAGATGCTAAAAGCTATAAACCTTCTAGAATTAGAGAAAATGTTTTAAAAGTATTACAACCTGCTAAATAAAGGTATCTTTGCACAAAATTAAGAGACAAAATGGCTTCATTCTCAGACTTAGGCATCAAAGCATCCTATATAAAATCGATTAAAGAATTAGGGATTTCTAATCCTTCAGAAATTCAAGAATTAACGATTCCTATTTTATTAAAAGGTAAAACAGATTTTATTGGTTTAGCACAAACAGGTACAGGTAAAACTGCGGCTTTTGGTTTGCCTATTTTGCAGCATATAGATGCAAGTTCAGACAATATACAGACATTGGTTTTGTCGCCAACAAGAGAATTGGTGCAACAAATTAAAAAACAACTTTTTAAGTTTACAAAATACGGTGAAGAGAAAATTTTTATTGAAGCTATTTTTGGTGGAGAAAAAATAGACAAACAAATACACAACTTAAAAAGAACAACACATGTTGTTGTAGCTACTCCAGGAAGGTTAATTGATTTAATTGAAAGAGGAGATATTGATATTAGTCATGTGAAAACGGTTGTTTTAGATGAGGCAGACGAAATGTTAAGTATGGGTTTTAAACAAGACTTAAATAGAATCTTAAAGTTTTCCTCTCAGAATGATAGAAATACGTGGTTGTTCTCTGCAACAATGCCAGAGGAAATTAAACGTATTATTAAAACGTATATGGATTCTAATGCGCCAAGAATTGAAGTAAATAAAAATGCTTTGGTAAACGCAAACATTAGACATCAATTTGTAAAAAGTTCTCTAAAAGGGAAGTTTGGTGATATTGTTACATTTATAGAGAAAAGAGGAGCACAACGGGGTATTATTTTCTGCAGAACCAAAGCGGGTACACAAAATTTAGCTAACTTTTTAATAGAAGAAGGTTTTTCTGCGGGTGCTTTAGAAGGGGATATGCAACAAAAAGAACGCGATAAAGTAATGCGTGCTTTCAAAAAAGAAAACTTACAATACTTAGTTTCTACCGATGTTTCTGCTCGTGGTATAGATGTTAGCGGATTAGAGTTTGTAATTCACCATCAATTACCAGAACAATTAGAGTATTACACACATAGAAGCGGTAGAACGGCAAGAGCTGGAAGAACAGGAACTTCTTTAGCATTTATTTTACCGAATGAATTGGATAGAATTCATGAAATTCAAAAGGATTTAAATATAAAATTCACAGAAGTAAACGTGTAAAATGGAAGTTATTTATGTACTTGATATTTTAGGGACTTTTGCCTTTGCTATCAGTGGTGCGTTAGTCGCTTTAGACAAAAAATTCGATATATTTGGTGTTATAATTATTGCTTTTGTTACTGCAGTTGGTGGCGGAATGCTTAGAGATGTTTTAATTAATGCACACCCTATAAACTGGATTGGAGATTTAAACTATTTATACATAATTTTTTCGGCAGTACTTTTTACCTTTCTTTTTAAAAGTAAAATTGCGCATTTAAGTAAAACCATGTTTTTGTTTGATACTATTGGTATAAGCGTATTTACATTATTAGGCTTACAAAAAGGGCTCTCTTATGACTTGCATCCAATCATTGCCATAATTATGGGAATGATATCGGCTGTTTTTGGAGGTGTTTTAAGAGATGTATTAACTGCTAAAATTCCATTAATTTTTGAAAAAGAAGTGTATGCATCGGCATGTTTAACTGGTGGAATTAGCTATTTAATATTACATTATTTTAAGGTAGACGAGAATATAAATTTTATAATTTCTGCAATTGTTATTGCAAGTATTAGAGCAATTGCTGTGAAATTTCATTTAGAACTTCCTAAGATTAAAAACGATTTATTTACAACCTCTAAAAAATAAGTATGATGGTTTTTGAGACTATTTCAGATTTTAAAAAAATGGTTGGTAAAGAGTTACCTATTGGAAATTGGTATACAATTACTCAAGAAATGATTACTGATTTTGCCAATGCAACTTTAGACAAACAATGGATTCATGTAGATGAAGCCAGAGCTGCCAAAGAATCTCCTTTTAAAAGTACTATAGCACACGGATTTATGTCTGTAGCTATGATTTCTAAATTACTAGAAGAAGCTTTTACTATTAAAAGTTTAAAAATGGGGTTGAATTATGGTTTAAACAAAGTTCGTTTCCCTAATGCGGTTCCTGTAAATAGTCAATTAAGAATGCTTTCTAAAGTTTTGGATATACAGCCATTAGCAAATAATGGGGTGAAGGCAACATTCTCATGCACCCTAGAGATAAAGGGCCAAGATAAACCGGCCTGTGTTGCAGAGTTTTTAGCTGCTTTTTATGAGTAAAAATGGTGTTAATTAATAGAAATAACAGCTTCCTTAAATAAACTCGCTTTCGCTTTAAAGAAGGCATTTTCTAAGCCAATTGCTTTCAATTTAGAGTCGATGTATTTTTCTTCTCTGTAATTTACCAAGAATAAAGAACTTTCTCCTAAAAAAAATTTTCGCTCTTCTGCTTTTAGGAGCACATCATAATCTCTTACTATTTTAAAAGTAAAATCGTTTTGTAAAATATAAGAAGCTAGTTCTTGCTGTATGGCATTTATTTTATTTTTGATGATCACTTTTGCAGCATCATTCTCTAGTTTTTTATCTTGTAATTTTACGCTAGCTAATTTTAAATCCCCTCTTTCTTTTCTGATGAATATAGGCATGCTAAAATTTAATCCAGTCTTGTAATTATTCGTATTCAATGCGTTTATCTGTGTTCCGTTAGGGGAAAGGAAATTATATTGAAAATCTATTTTAGGCAGTAAATTATTCATTTTTAAACGCCTATTTACAGCTAAGCTTTGTATTTTATAACCTAAAGATTTTATTTTAGGGTGATTTTCAATATTAAAATTTTCATTATTAAATAGCGCTATATTAAAGGTCTTATCAATGGTATCAACCGTATTTAAGTCGGGTATCATGTTTTCCTTTAATTCAATAGGCGTGTTCTCATTCAACCATAAATAATTAGACAACTCTAAAGAAGATTTTATCAATTGAATGTTTGCTTTTTCTAAATTTAATCTTCTGGAATTTAAAGTAATGCCTGCTTCAAGCGTGTCAATGGCTGGTTTTTCACCTTCTTGAAAAGCCCTTTTTGTTCCTTCAAAACGCACTTTTGCATTGTTTAAAAAAGAGGCATACACGCGTCTTTCGTTATAGGTTTTTAACCAATTAAAATAAGCCATAGATACATCATGTAAAATTGTATTTACCAGCACTTGTTGGTCTTCTTTGGCCTGATTTAAAAAGAATTTTGCTTGCTTCAAGGCGGTCATTCTCTCATTTGTTAACAAGCCTCTAGCTAAAGAAACAGAGACACCAGCACTATACAAGCCCTCTAAGGGGAGCTCATTTTCAGAATTTAAGAAAAGACCTTCATTTTGCTCAAAATTTGCCTTAAACTCCACACCATACCAAGTGGGAATTTTAAAAGCACCATTTAATTTATTATAGTAAGTGGTTTCTTTGAATAATTTTTCATCAAAATCTACCTCAATCTTAGGGTCAAAAGCACCTCTTGCTTTTAATAATTCTGCTTCACTTGTGTTGATGACAAGATTTGCTTGTTTTACGATAGGATGGTAATTTTTTACATAACTTAAATACTCAGACAAAGACAAGGTGTTAAGAAGATTATTTTGTGCATTCTGCTGCCAAAATATTAAGAGACAAAGTAGGGTTGTATATTTTTTCATTTGACTATTTTTTTGCGTCATATTTTCCTTTTTCACTTCCTTCTGGTTGATAATAGTTAGGAGGGAAGCTGTTTAGCTGTCGCCACAATTCATACCAAATAGGCACATCTTCTAAAAGGGCAATAGTTTTTGCACCAGAACCCACTCTTATGGCAGTAGGCCAGTTATGGTCTTTTTCATCGGGTGATAACAGGACTCTATATTTTCCGTTATTACTGATAAAACGTTCTATGGCAACTACTTTAGCACCGTAAGTTCCGTAGGAAACATTTGGCCATCCAGAAAAAATAATTGCAGGCCAACCGTCAAACTGTACACGTACCTTTTCATTGATATGCAATAATGGCAAGTCTATAGGACGCACAAAAGTTTCTACTGCCAAGTCATAGTTTTGTGGCATAATACCTACTAAAGATTCACCTTCTTTAAAAGTTCCTCCAATTCCGCCTTTTAGCGCTTTATTTATAAATCCGTTTTGTGGCGAAGTGACGTATAGCAAGCTATTTCTAATTTTATAATTACTGTTGCTATTTTGTAATTTAGAAACCTGTGCTTCTGCGTCAAAACCACTAGATTTTGCGGTAAACATATCACTTTGAGATTTCGAAATTTTATCGGCAAAGGTTGCCCCAATTCGAGTTCGTTCTAATTTGGCATTTAAAACTTCATTTTTACTAGCCAATAATTTATTTTCTTGAGAAATCAAATGCGCTTGTGTTTCTTGAAGTTTTAAGCCTTTTTGTTCTACAT
>CAJXTJ010000064.1 GCA_913061165.1 uncultured Polaribacter sp. | reverse complement strand
TAAATAGACCCTGAAAAAAAGAAGATTCCAGAGAAAAATAGCCAACTAATGGTGTTTTTCTGTTTTATTGAAAATGCGTCATACCCATTCACAAATAACAGAACAATAACATGATACATTTGATACCGAACAGCGGTATTAAAACTTATTAATTCATCTGAAGTTAGTACCTCTTTTAAAGCATGTGCGCCAAAAGCACCTAAAATAATCCCTAACATTCCTAAAAAACAGGTAATAACAAAATTTTTAAACATTATTAATGGTTTTTGTTAAATTTTAAACAATTGATGTATCTTCGTATTTCATACAAAAATACATTATTTATCATATGAAAAACATTCTAATTATTGGAGCTGGGAAATCGAGTTCTGCACTTATAAAATATCTTTTAGACACATCGGATAAAGAAAACTTGTTTTTAACCATTGGAGACATTTCAACAGAAAATGCACACAAACTAATTAATAATCACCAAAACGCAATAGCAATTGTTTTAGATGTATTTGATAAAAAGCAACGTGAAGAACAGATACAAAAAGCAGACCTTGTTATTTCTATGCTACCAGCAAGATTTCATTTAGATGTGGCTAAAGATTGTATTGCTTTTAACAAGCATATGGTTACTGCTTCTTATATTTCTGATGAAATGAAAGCTTTAGATGCAGAGGCAAAAAAGAAAGGCTTAGTTTTTATGAATGAAATTGGTCTAGATCCAGGAATTGACCATATGAGTGCAATGCAAGTAATTGATAAGATTAAAGATGCTGGCGGTAAAATGTTATTGTTTGAATCTTTCTGTGGCGGAATCGTAGCTCCTGAAAGTGATAACAACTTGTGGAATTATAAGTTTACCTGGAATCCTAGAAATGTAGTTTTAGCAGGACAAGGTGGTGCTGCCATGTTTATACAAGAGGGCACCTATAAGTACATTCCTTATCACAAGTTATTTAGAAGAAGTGAATTTCTAGAAGTAAAGGGAAGTGGAAAATTTGAAGCAATTGCAAATAGAGATTCTTTAAAATATAGAAGCGTTTACGGCCTAGATGACATTCCTACCATGTACAGAGGAACGATCAGAAAGATTGGGTTTTCTAGAGCTTGGAATATTTTTGTGCAATTAGGAATGACAGATGATTCTTATACCATAGAAGAATCTGAAAACATGAGTTATAGAGATTTTATAAACCTTTTTTTAGCGTATTCTCCATCAGATTCTATAGAATTAAAATTACGTTCTTACTTGAAAATAGATCAAGATGATGTCATGTGGGAAAAATTAATTGAGCTTGATATTTTTAATCCGACTAAAAAAATTGGCTTAAAAAACGCAACTCCTGCTCAAATGCTGCAAAGTATTTTAGAAGAATCTTGGACTTTAGATGAAAATGACAAGGACATGATTGTAATGCAGCACCTTTTCGGTTATGAACTTAATGGAGAAAGATTTCAGATAGAAAGTAGTTTTGTTGTTTTAGGAGAAAACCAAACATACACAGCAATGTCTAAAACAGTTGGTTTGCCTGTTGGAATAGCTGCAGTAAATATTTTAAAAGGAAAAATTAAAACTCCAGGAGTTCAAATTCCTATTTCTAAGGAGGTTTACGAACCTATTTTAAAAGAATTAGAAGCGCATGGAATTATATTTTCTGAAGAGAAAGTTCCTTATTTAGGATATAATCCTAATAATGTGGTAGGATAAGCATTCCTTCATAGCTACTGTTTTTGTTTTCTTAACAAACTTTACATGTAACAAGGGTGTTTGCACTCTTGTTACATTTTTAAATAAAAATCTTTCGTCAAATTAATATAGTCTTCTGTATACTGATGGCGGGCAATTTCTATAATTAAATGTGTCTCCTGTATCTCCGTTTCCTGAAAAGAAAAGGCCAATAAACTTCGCTTCACTTCTGAAGTTGTATTCCCTTGTACTCTACAAATCCTATTTAAAAATAAATGCTGCTCTTTTGCTATATTGATAAAATTTTCTTCTTCTTTAAAAGGAATGATTGTAGAGAAAACTCCGTTTTTAGACAGAATTTTAGAAACACCTACTAGCAAATCTTCAAAAGACAATGCAGAAGTAAAACGTGCCTTATTTCTTGCCTCATCTTCGCTTTCGAAAGCATCTGTATAAAATGGCGGGTTTGAAACAATTAAGTCATAACGTTCTTCTTCGGCTTCTATTTCGTCTGCAAATTCCTGAAAAGTAGCATTGTAACAATACAAACGGTCGCCCCAATCAGACTTCTCAAAATTTTCAACCGCTTGTTCATATGCATTTTCATCTACCTCCACAGCATCAATTGTCATAGCATCAGAACGCTGGGCAATCATTAAAGAAATAACTCCAGTACCGGCACCAATATCCAAAATAGAATCCAGATAATTATCAACAGTGCACCAAGCACCTAACAAAACGGCGTCAGTGCCAACTTTCATGGCTGTTTTATCTTGATGAATTGTAAATTCTTTGAATTGGAAAGGTTGTATCATTTTTCAAAAATACTACAATTTCCCAATCAATATATGGTTTGTATAGTTTTTGTATTGGTTAAATATGACAAAACAAACCTATATTCTCAGTATGTTTACAATAAAATTTAAATATCAAACAAATAATGAATAAAAGCCTACTACTAATTGCATTTATATTGAATACTTGGATATTTTTTTCACAACAAATGCCCATTGAATTTAATTCTTCTCAAGACAATTTTATTGGTTTCGAAGGCAGTAGTTTTGCAACAAGAAATGACCCATCCGACGGCGCTAATAAAGTTGGACAATTTCATAACAACGGAACAAATTCAAATCAAGGGTTCTATTTAGATGTGCCCGTGGATATAAATGATAAAAAAATAATAACATTATCTTTTTACTCATTTGACCCTAATAATCATAACATTCTTTTAAAATTAGAAGATGCAAATAAACCCAGTATACAAGTCAAAGAAACTTTCTCAGTTACTGCTGCTCAAAATTGGCAAACAATAACATTTGATTTCTCCAATGCAAAAAATAGTGCAGACGGAACTGCAGCAGCAGCTTATGGTATTTATAGTAAAATTACAATCTTTATTGATGATGATGCGACAACGCCTGGAACCTATTTAATTGACAACATATCTAATGGAACTACAGCACCTGACCCAAATGTATTAGATGTAATTTATACAGATTTAGTTTGGTCTGATGAATTTAGTTCTGTTGGAGCAATTGATGGAGATAAATGGTTTCATCAAACAAAAATTCCAAGCGGTGGAAGCTGGTATAACGGAGAAGTGCAACATTATACCAATAGAGTTGAAAACTCTTATATAAAAGATGGAAACTTGCATATTAAAGCAATCAAAGAATCTTTTACAGATCAAGGCCATACCAAACAATACACCTCTGCAAGGTTAAATTCTAAATATGCATACACATACGGCCGTTTAGATGTAAGAGCTAAATTACCTTTTGGTAACGGAACTTGGCCTGCAATCTGGACTTTAGGACAAAATATTCCTGAAAATGGTGGTTATTGGCAAACCCAAGGTTATAGCCAAATCAATGCAGGTTGGCCCATTTGTGGAGAAATTGACGTAATGGAGCATGGCTTGCACGAAACAAACGAGTCGTCTAGTGCACTACACACACCATCTAGCTATGGGAATACCATAAATAATGCTCAAAAAATGTTAGATGACGTTGCCAATGAATATCACATTTATTCTATGAATTGGTCTCCAAATCAAATCACCTTTTTAATTGATGAAGTTGCTTTCTACACCTACAAACCCTCTGTTAAAAATGGCGAAACTTGGCCATTTAATAAGGCCCAATATTTATTACTGAATGTAGCAATGGGAGGAATTTCTGGCACAATAGATGCTAACTTCACAAACAGCAGCATGGTAATAGATTATGTAAGAGTATACCAAAACACAAGCACTGCAAGCGTAGATGAAGTTTTTAATTCACAATTCTCTGTCTCTCCAAATCCTGCTTCTGCTTTTATATCCATAGAAACAAATGAGTTGATTGACAAGGTAGAACTGTATTCGGTATTAGGAGAATTAGCTTTTGCACAAGAAAAGTCTACAAAATACTTCGATACCAAAAAACTTACGTCTGGTCTGTATTTAATGAAAATCTATTCAGGAGATAAAATTGCAACTAAAAAGATACTTCTAAAAAAATAAGAATTCACAATAAGAAAGAAAACTCTTTTAAAACCTCAACAGTTTTCTTTTGCAGAAAGGAAGGGATTCACTTTGTGCGTCCCAAATAAAATCTTAATACAAGCATAAAAACTAAAAAGCTTCGCTTTCCTCTCTATTTATTTTAAAAAAAAATTAAAAACGAGTTTTTATCTTTTTTAAAATAAACAGATATTTGAAAAACCTCAACAGTTTTCTTTTGCAGAAAGGAAGGGATTCGAACCCTCGATACCGTTACCAGTATACTACCTTTCCAAGGTAGCGCCTTCGACCACTCGGCCACCTTTCTAAATATACAAAGCAATCAAACCCTCAGGAGTTTCAACTTGTATTGTATTATTTTCTCTATCTACTTTTTTAATAAAGGCATCTACCATCGGAATAAAAATTTCTGTTCCGTCTCGATCTATCTCAAAAAGAGGTTGTGCTGCTTTATCATTTATATGAACAATCTGCCCTACTTCACCAAAATTTGCATCTACAACCGTAAAACCAATTACTTCATGAAAATAAAACTTATCACCTGTTAATTTAGGCAACATTGTTGAAGGTAAATAAATACCACATTTTAAAATCGAATCTGCCTCTTCATCCGAATAGATATCTTCAAACTGAACGCGTAGCTGATTTCCTTTGTGTAATGAACTTTTTTCAATAAAAAATGGAACCAGATTAGTGCCAAATTCGACATAAACTGATTCCATTTCTGTGTACAACTCAGGCTCATCTGTATCTAATTTGATAACAACTTCACCTTTAAAACTATATTTTGTAACGATTTTGCCTAAATAAAAACAATCTTCTTTACGCATCTTCGTATAAATTTAGTTTTTATTCTGCTGCTTTTTCTTGCGCTTCATCGATAGTTTCAGGAGCTGCTTCAACAACCTCTTCAACTGCAACGGCAGCAACAACTTCTTCTACAACTGGCTTAGCTGCTTCAATTCTTGCTTCATTTACTGCTTTTTCTGCCGCAAATGCTGCTGCCTTCGCATCAGATTGTGCTTGAGATAATCCAGCTTCTTTATCAGAAATTTTTGTAGCTTTTTCTTCTACCCAAGCTGCAAATTTAGCATCTGCTTGCTCTTGAGTTAAAGCACCTTTACGAACACCTCCAACTAAATGATTCTTTAACATAGCCCCTTTATAAGATAAAAGGTTCTTTGCAGTATCTGTTGGTTGTGCACCATTTTGTAACCATTGTACAGCTTTATCAATGTTTAAATCGATAACTGCTGGATTTAAATTTGGATTGTAAGTACCTAATTTCTCTAAGTATTTACCATCTCTTTTTGCACGAGCATCAGCGGCAACGATCCAATAGAATGGTTTCCCTTTTTTACCGTGTCTTTGTAATCTAATCTTTACAGACATAATTTGTTAATTTTTTAAGGTTCTCGACCTCGATTATTAATAATCTTACCATCTCGTAGTAAGTGGGCGCAAATATACAAATTAATTTAATTCTAGAAACTTTAAATTTACTAATTATCAAGTAGTTAATCTATTTACCTTTTGTTGATAAGTCCGTATAAATTTACACACCTAAATCTTTCATGTTTTTGTATTTTTAACTTCCCAAATCAGCCACTTAAAAAAGCCATTTATGTACTTAATTTTTGATACAGAAACTACCGGTTTACCAAAAAGCTGGAATGCTCCTATTACAAATACAGATAACTGGCCGAGGTGTGTACAAATTGCATGGCAGCTGCATGATGAAATGGGAAATGTAATAGAACACAACGATTTTCTAATAAAACCAGAAGGGTACAACATTCCTTATGACGCAGAAAGAATTCACGGAATTTCTACAGAATTAGCAGAAGAGCAAGGTATTTCTTTAGACGAATGTTTAATTTTATTTAATGAAGTTTTAGGTAAAACAAAATTTATTGTTGGTCAGAATTTAAATTTTGACTTGAATATTATGGGATGTGAATTCCATAGATTGGGGGTTGAAAACAAAATGACTTCCCTACCGATATTAGATACATGTACCGAAAAAACAGCGTTCATGTGTCAGATTCCTGGAGGTCGTGGTGGAAAATTTAAACTACCAACATTAACAGAATTACACAATCATCTATTTGGTGCTGGTTTTGGAGATGCGCATAACGCCACAGCAGATGTAGAGGCAACAACGCGTTGTTTTTTAGAATTAATTCGTATCAGAGAATTTACCAAAGAACAGTTAGATGTAGGTCCAGATTATTTTAAAAATTTCTCTGAAGCCAATCCAAAATCCATTCAGGTTATTGGTTTAAAACACATCAATCTAAAAAAAGAAAGCGATAAAATTCGGCAACGTCTTGATAAATTAAAAAACACAGAAAGTACAAAATCTACCTCTGTAGGTTTGGCGGAGTTAGAAAATGTTCAGTTTTCTCATTTACACAACCACACGCAATACTCTGTTTTACAATCTACCATGCAAATTGGTAATATTATAAAAGCTGCAGCGAAAGACAATATGCCAGCAGTGGCAATGACAGATACTGCAAATATGATGGCATCATTTCATTTTGTAAGTGCTATTTTAAGTCATAATAAAACAGCAGCAACTCCAATGAAGCCAATTGTTGGTTGTGAGTTTAATGTGTGTGAAGATCATAAAAATAAATCTCAAAAAGACAATGGATATCAGATTGTCTTATTAGCAAAAAATAAAAAAGGATATCACAATTTGGCTAAAATGTCTTCAATTGCCTTTGTAGATGGCTTCTATTATGTGCCAAGAATAGACAGAGAAGTTATTAAAAAATACAAGGAAGATATTATTGTTTTAACCGGAAATTTATATGGTGAAGTTCCTAGTAAAATTCTAAATCTTGGAGAAAAACAAGCAGAGGATGCTTTAATCTGGTGGAAAGAAGAATTTAAAGACGATTTCTATATTGAGCTAATGCGCCACAATCAGCAAGATGAAAAAATTGTAAATGAAACGCTATTAAAATTCTCTAAAAAACATACTGTTAAGGTTATTGCAACAAATAATACTTTTTATTTAGAGAAAAAAGATGCCAATGCACATGATATTTTATTATGTGTAAAAGATGGAGAAAAACAAGCAACACCAATAGGAAAAGGGCGCGGGTATCGATACGGCTTGCCAAACCAAGAGTATTATTTTAAGTCTTCAGATGAAATGAAAGCGCTTTTTGCAGATTTGCCAGAAGCAATTACCAATATTCAAGAAATTGTAGATAAAATAGAAATTTTTACACTTGCAAGAGATGTACTATTACCTGCATTTGATATTCCTGAAGAATTTAAAGATGCTGCGGATGAGGAAGACAAAGGAAAACGCGGTGAGAATAATTTTCTAAAACACCTAACATTTGTAGGTGCTAAAAAAAGATACGGAGAAATCACCAAAGCTATCAAAGAACGTTTAGATTTTGAATTGTCTGTTATTGAAAAAACTGGATACCCTGGTTATTTTTTGATTGTAGAAGATTTTATTCGCGAAGCTAGAAACATGGACGTGGCCGTAGGTCCAGGACGTGGTTCTGCTGCTGGTTCTGTAGTTGCCTTTTGTTTATGGATTACCAATATAGATCCTATTAAATATGATTTGCTTTTTGAACGTTTCTTAAACCCAGAACGTGTATCGATGCCCGATATTGACATTGATTTTGATGATGAAGGGCGCGGGCGTGTAATGGATTATGTAATTAATAAATATGGTGCAAATCAGGTTGCACAAATTATTACCTATGGAACTATGGCTGCAAAATCTTCAATAAGAGATACTGCCAGAGTGTTAGATTTACCACTTTTTGAAGCGGATAGAATTGCAAAATTGATTCCTTTAATTAAACTAAAAAATATTTTTGGTGACGATGCAAAGAGTAAAGGAAAGGTTGCTGGCTTAAGATCTGAAGATAAACAATTAGTGGAGGAGCTAAAAAGTTTGTCTTTTGGAAATGATTTAATTTCTGAAACAATTAATAAAGCAACAATGCTAGAAGGTTCTGTTAGAAATACCGGAATCCATGCTTGTGGTGTTATTATTACACCTGGAGATATTACCAATTATGTGCCGGTTGCTTTGGCAAAAGATTCAGATATGTACGTTACCCAATTTGACAACTCTGTTGTAGAATCTGCAGGTTTGTTAAAAATGGATTTCTTAGGGCTAAAAACATTGACCTTAATTAAAGACACCGTTAAAATTGTAAAAGCAAAACACAATGTAATCCTAGATCCAGAAACGTTTCCTTTAGATGATGAAAAAACATATGAGTTGTTCCAAAAAGGAGAAACCGTAGGTATTTTTCAGTATGAATCTCCAGGAATGCAAAAACACATGCGCTCTTTAAAGCCTACTGTTTTTGCAGATTTAATTGCCATGAATGCCCTCTATAGACCAGGGCCAATGGAATACATACCCAGTTTTATTAATAGAAAACACGGTACAGAAGATATTGAATATGATCTACCTGCCATGGAAGAATACTTGGCAGAAACTTACGGAATTACGGTCTACCAAGAGCAAGTAATGTTACTCTCACAAAAGTTGGCAGATTTTACCAAAGGTGAAGCCGATGTTTTGCGTAAGGCCATGGGTAAAAAGCAAATTGCAGTTTTAGATAAAATGAAACCGAAATTTGTAGAACAGGCAGCTGCAAAAGGACATGATCCAGAAAAATTAGAGAAAATTTGGAAAGATTGGGAAGCATTTGCTAGTTACGCCTTTAATAAATCTCACTCTACCTGTTATGCTTGGATTGCCTACCAAACGGCATATTTAAAAGCACACTATCCGGCAGAATATATGGCTTCTGTGCTTTCTAATAATATGAATGATATAAAATCTGTTTCCTTCTTTATGGAAGAATGCAAACGAATGGGATTGCCCGTTTTTGGCCCAGATTTAAATGAATCTTATTTAAAATTCTCTGTAAATGAAGAAGGTGCTGTCCGTTTTGGGATGGCAGCTGTAAAAGGTGTGGGTGCGGGCGCAGTGAGGGCCATTATTAAAGAAAGAGAAGCAAACGGGAATTTTAATTCAATTTTCGATTTGGCAAAACGTATAGATTTGCGTGCTGCAAACAAAAAATCTTTTGACAGCTTGATAAAAGCAGGTGCTTTCGATTCTTTTGCAGACACGCACAGAGCACAATATTTTTCTACAGATGAAAAAGGTTTGACCTTTTTAGAACGTGCTATGAAATTTGGAAGTAAATACCAAGAAAATGAAAATTCTGCACAAGTTTCTATGTTTGGCGAAGCCTCTACAGTTCAGTTCCCAGAACCAGACATTCCAGAATGTGAAACTTGGGGAACCATGGAACTTTTATCACAAGAAAAAGAAGTTATTGGAATTTACATTTCAGCACATCCTTTAGATGATTTTAAAAATGAATTAAAATTTTGTAATGCTTCTTTGAAACACTTTAAAGCAGACTTGACAAAATTTGTGAATATGAACTTAGCTTTTGCAGGTATCGTTACAGATGTGCAACATAGAGTATCTAAAGCAGGAAAAGGTTGGGCTTTATTTACCATTGAAGATTATGCAGATAGCAATGAGTTTCGGATTTTTGGAGAGGAATATTTAAGAATGCAGCATTTCTTGGTTCCGAATCAGTTTTTATTTATAAGAGCAACTATTCAAGCAGGTTGGACAAATAAAGAGGGCGTTGTTGGAGAACCTAGATTGAAGTTTACAGAAATGAAATTATTACATGACATTATGGATGAGCTCTGTAAAAAAATAACAATTCAACTTCCATTAAATCAAGTTAAAGAAGATACAATTCTTAATTTAGAATCCATTTTAAAAAACAAACCAGGTAAACAAGGTTTAAATTTTACTATTTGGGATGAAAAAGAGAAATTAGAAGTAAGTTTACCAAGTAGAAATACAAAAATTCATATTACAAATGAATTATTAGCAATTTTAGACAGCCAACTAATTAGTTACAAATTAAACTGATTCTAATTAGTAGAATAAAGTAAAATTAAGTGCTTCATAAAAAGATAAACATTTACTTTTGTTTAACACTTTATACAATACATGAAACAAAAAAATAATGGTACTTGGGTAAGTTGGAATGAAAACGTTACCCACAACTACAAATCACTCTATAAGATAACTACTGAAGAAGAACTGCGAGAAGTTATAAAGAATTCAGAAAAAATACGTGTTTTTGGATCGAAGCAGTCATCAGCAGATATTGCTTCTGGCCTTGAGACATTAGTAGATATTACCACTTATAATAAAATACTTTCTTACAATGATTCAGAACACACTATTACTGTACAATCTGGAGTAATTTTAGGAGATTTACTAGATGCTATAGAAGCAAAAGGTTGGTGCATACCTTGTCTTCCAGATATTAATACCATTACTATTGGTGGAGCTTTAGCAACAGGTACACACGGTACAAGTGGAAAACTGTTATGTGAATACATGACAGATTGTAGTATTGTTTTAGCAGATGGTTCTTTAAAAAAAATTAATGAAAAAGATGAAATAATAGATGCCGTAAGGGTTTCTTTAGGTGTACTTGGTATAATGTCTGAAATCACTTTTAAATGTGAACCTATTTACACGCTACACGTAAAAGAAGGACCAGAAGATGATTCTGAATGGTTGCCAAAAATTAAAGAGCGTTTAAATAAGCATGCTTTTTTAAGAATTTTATGGCTTCCGCATACAGACAAAGGATATGTAATTACTGGTGATAAAATTAATCCTGATACAGAAATTACAGAAAACTTAGGACCTGCGTATTTAAAACACCGAAGAACAGCTTCAAAAATACTATACAAATATTCGCATATTTTTCCCTGGACTACGGCAATTGCTAACAAACTTTTATACAGAGGTTTTTTTAGGAACACCAAAGAACACAAAGGCTCACTATACCAAGCTACCGTAACAAAGTCTAGAGGTTCTACGATAGAGTTGGCAGAATGGACAATTGGCTTAGATAAATTTCCAAAGGTTTTTGAAGAATTGAAAATTGAAATTAATAAATGGAGCAACAAATCGTTTATTCATATTCCAATGGATATCCGTTTTGTATACAAAGACAAATCTTGGTTAAGTTATGCATATGGAGAAGATACGGTAACTATGGGATGTGTCTCTAGAAACGCAGCTACCGCAGATACTTATGAGGCTTTTAAAAGTATTGAAAAAGTGTTTTTAAAACATGGAGGAAAACCTCATTGGGGGAAACGATTCACCGCCAAAGATGCTGGTATATCTAAAATTTATAGTAAATGGGAAGATTTTAAAGTCTTAAGAAAAGAATTAGATCCAACCAATAAATTTTTAAATCCGTATTTAACCGAATTATTAAACGAAAAACAAAGAGCGAATGCACTTGCCTAAAGGATTCTTATTTGATTTTGATGGTGTTGTGGTACATAGTTTCGAAAGTCACGGTGCTGCCTGGAGCAGTGCCTTTAAAGAGTTATTTAATCAAGACATCCCTCCTTTTCCTAAAAGTTATGCAGGTAAATCACCTATGATTATTGCTGCCTATTTTTGCAGTGTTATTGCTGTCTCTTATACACATCTGACGCTGCCGACGACTCCTTACGTGTAG
>CAJXTJ010000063.1 GCA_913061165.1 uncultured Polaribacter sp. | reverse complement strand
TAATTAAGTTTTAGACACGTGTCCGCAAACAATTATATAGATAATGAAAGTCACAAGAACCTAAATAATAGCTTTTAGAAAGCTTAATATAAATTGAGTGAACTATTTTTATATCTAGACAGTAATTCCTCAAGTAAAAAACATAAATTTAAACTGCTATTAGGCTGAATTTAAAGACAATAACACTATGGGTAAAAGTTCATATGAAGAATTAGAAAAAGAACTAAAGGAGTTAAAAAACTCTGATATTAGACCTTTAAAAAAAGACCATTATGAAAATTTATTTGATAACATGTCAGAAATGGTTGAGGTTATAGAACTTATTTATGATAAGAATAATCAACCTATAGATTTCTATATTCGTGCAATAAATACCTCTTTAGCAAAGTTTTTAGGTAAAACTAAAAAGCAATTAATAAATAAAAAAATATCTTCTATAGTTGATAGAATAGAAGAGAATTGGTTTACTTACTTCGCTAAGGTTGATAAAACAGGAGAGCCTCTTCGTTTTAAAAATTATGGTGTTGCATTTGATAAGTATTATTTCGTTTCAGTATGGAAAGTCTCTAAAAAGACCGTAGGTGTATCTTTTACAGATATTACCAAAACTGAAAAAGATAAAATTAAATTAAATAAAAAGCTAGAAAATGAAACAAAAGTACGAACTGAAGCTGAGTTCTTAGTTAAAAATGGGAAGTTAGAGTTACATCAAACAATCAATAGTTTAGATACTGCTCAAAAACAAATTATCTACCAAAATAAAACTAAAGGTGAAAATTCATGGGAATTAAGAAGGATTAAAGCTGAGCTTGAGCAACAAAGTTTTTATTTAAATAACGTAGCTATCGTTTCAGAAACTGATGCTGATTTTAATATTCTATTTGTAAACGATAACTTTTGTGAAATTTACGGATATCCAAGGGAAGAATTAATTGGTCAAAACCATAGAATATTGAAGAGCGGAAAACAACCTGAAGCTTTTTTTACTGATATGATTACGACTATTGTTTCTGGGGGAGTTTTTAAAGGTGAAGTCTTAAATAAGAGAAATGGAACTGAAGAATACTATTGGATGGACTTAACCATTATGCCTTTTAAAGATTTAAATGGAAAAATAATTAGATTTGTTGCTATTATGTTTGATATAACTGACCAATATAAACAAAAAGAAATTCTTTTAAATCAAGCTGATGAATTAGTGCTCGCGAACAAAGAACTTGCATTTCAAAATGAAGAAAAAGGAAAAAGAGCAGATGAATTAGCGATCGCTAAAAAAGAACTTATATTTCAAAAAGAGCTGGATAGTTATCGTTCTGAAGCAGAACGTGTAGCACATGAATTAACGCTATTGATTGACACTGCAAATGCTCCTATATTTGGTATTGACAGTAAAGGACTTGTAAATGAGTGGAACCAAACCTCTGAAAAAATTACTGGATTTAAAAAAGACGAAGTATTAGGAAAAAACCTAGTACAAACATACATTACTGAAGATTACCGAGAATCTGTGAAAAAAGTATTGGATGATGCTTTGCGTGGAAAGGAAACTGCCAACTATGAATTTCCACTTTTTACTAAAAGTGGAGAACGTGTTATGGTATTATTAAACTCAAGCTCACGTAGAGATGCTAATGGTAAAATTACAGGTGTATTAGGAGTAGGACAAGATATTACAGAGCTAGTTGGGTATCGTAATGAACTAGAAATAAAGGTAGAAGAAAGAACTGTAAAATTAAATCAAGCGCTCGAAAAGCAAAAAGAATTAAACGAACTAAAATCAAAATTTGTTTCAACTGCATCCCATGAGTTTAGAACTCCACTATCGGCAATTAATTTTGCAGCAGGTTCTATTAAAAAATATTGGGGTAAAATGGAACCCGTTATGGTAGAAAAAAAATTGCATAAAATAGAGGATCAAGTTATGCACATGACAAGGTTACTAGATGATGTTTTGGTTATAGGTCAGGCTGGTGCTGGGAAAACAAGAAACAATCCTTTAAACATGCCTCTTGGTAATTTTATTAACGAAATCATTGAAGAAGTTTATACTTCGCATAAAAAATCAAATAAAATAGTAGTAATTGATACTGCAAACATAAAGAATGAAACTATTTTCATTGATGAAAAATTGGGTAGAAATATTTTTATTAATCTAATTAGTAATGCTGTTAAATATTCAAAAAATAAAGAAAATGTTACTATTGCGTTCTCGTCTGAAAAAGACTTCATAATCGTTACAGTTACAGATTCTGGTATTGGAATTTCAAAATCAGAGCTTAAAACTATATTTACTCCTTTTTCACGAGGAGAGCATGTTGACTTAATTCAAGGAACAGGCCTAGGCTTATCAATTGCAAAGGAAGCAATAGATACTATTGGTGGAGAAATAGTTGTAAGAAGCACACTTGGATACGGTGCGACTTTTAAAGTGAAAATTCCGAAAAACAAAAAAAATGTTTAAAATATTAATTGTAGAAGACACCTTAACAATAAGAGAAGAAATTCACGATATCCTAGTGATGGAAGGTTATATTGTTTTTGAGGCAGAGAATGGAGGTATTGGTTTTGAAATAGCCTTAAAGGAGCGTCCAGATCTTATTATTTCAGACATACTTATGCCTAAACTTAATGGTTTTGAAATGCATGAAAAATTACAAAACAACAAAATAACAAAGTTAATTCCATTAATTTTTCTTTCAGCAAAAGCTGAAAAATCGGATATAAGTGTTGGTATGAATATGGGAGCTGAAGATTATTTAACCAAACCCATAGACGTAGAAGATTTATTAAATACGGTGAAGGTTAAAATTGAAAAAAAATATTTTATATAAAAATAGAAATGAAATAAACTGTCCACTCTTTTTGCTGATGAAACTATGTTGAAAAAGTATTTGAAATGTTACAGGCAATTGATTCTATTAGTTTCAGCAGTATTGGGTTAAGTACTGTTAAGAAAATTATTTCATATTATAGTAGAGAAGTATAGGTAAAAAGCGAAACTAATAAAGAAAGTAAATTTTACTTCAGCCTGCCAAAAAAAGCAACAATAAATGCTATTTTGAACACTGATCGCTTGAAAATAAGAGCCAAAACCCTCTATCTAATTAGGATTCAAATTAAAAGAATAAGTTTTAAGGTCTACTCTAAAATCTTAATAAAGTCTTCGAAAGCAACATAATAAGGTTGGTCTTTAAAAACCGGATTCTCTACACTCTCTGCATTGGCAATTCCTACACCAGCAAACCAAACTTTAGCATTTTGTTTTTTAGCATGGTTTTTAAAAGTTTCCATCCAAAGTACATCGTACTCATTCGGGTTTTGCATATTGCTAGATACTTTTACCAAAACAAAAATAGTCTGTTCTCCCTTTTTGAATAAAACAAATTGAGGATGCCTTTTTAACGTACTATTAATTGCCTGGAACTCGTAGCCCATTTTTTCTAGCTTTTGGCCTACAATATTCATTGCTAGGTTGTGCAATTCTTGCGCCGTTAAAATCTGCATTATTTTTTCTTTTTCTTATTGTGTTTATTGTAATTCTTGTCTCCTTTAGTTTTTGGCTTCTTATACTTTATTGCAATCTCTCTTCTATAAGAACCCCCTCTGTTTACTTGACTGTTCTTTTCACTTTTCTCATGAAATGCAGGTCCAGGAACATATTCTAATGAAGTTCTATTTTTAGAAATACCTTGATCTTCTCTAGGGCGCTCGTCTTCTGTTAACATGGTAGAAATTTCCACATCTTCAGGAATTTCTAAAACTGGAATTTCATAATTCATCAATCCTTCAATACCTTCTTTTGCTTCTCTTTCTTTTTCTGTAGAAAACAAAATTGTTTTTCCTGCTTTCTCTGCACGACCAGTTCTCCCAATTCTGTGCATATAATTTTCAGGAAACTCTGGCGTATCAAAATTAATTACATGCGATACTTTATCAAAATCTAAACCACGCGCCATTACGTCTGTAGCAAGTAAAATTCTGTTTTTACCTTCATCAAATTGTTTGATAGAACGTATTCTGTAATTCTGTGTTTTATTAGAATGTATTACACAAATTTCATCATTAAATCCTTCTTCTAAATGTCTAAACAATAAGTCTGCGGTTCTTTTAAAACCAACAAAAATTAAAACTTTATGAAAAGTTTCTCTATCATTTAAAAGTTTGTGTAATAGGTTAACTTTCGTGAAAAAGTTAGGAATATTATAAGAAACCTGTTCTATATTATCTAATGGAGTTCCACTAACCGCAACAGATATTTTTTCAGGATTTTTAAAAAAGTCATATATTAAAGCATCTACATCTTCTGTCATGGTTGCAGAAAACAAAACGTTTTGTCTTCTTTCTGGAATCACATCAAAAATATTCATCAACTGAAAACGGAATCCTAAATCTAACATTACATCTACTTCATCAATTACCAATTTCTGAATAGACTTTAATTTTAAAGAATTACTAATTGCCAAATCGTATAAACGACCTGGTGTTGCCACAATAATATCTTGACCTTGCTGTATTGCTTGTCTTTGAGTATTGATGTTTGCACCTCCATAAACTCCTAAAACACGTGTGTTAATGTATTTAGACAACTGCGCTATCTGGGCAACTACTTGTAGTACAAGTTCTCTAGTTGGTACCAAAACCAAAACTCTCGGGTGCTGTTGCGTTGCGTAGGGCAAATCTCTAAGAATTGGTAGCATATAGGCAAACGTTTTCCCTGTTCCTGTCTGCGCAATTCCCACAATATCTTTACCAGACCTAACTACAGAAAATGCTTGTTCTTGAATAGGTGTTGGTGTATCAAAACCTAAATCGTCAATTGCATATTGTAGTTGATTCGATAAATCTAAATCTTCAAAAGTCATCTTATAAAATTTTACGCAAAGGTACGCTTTATAAAATGTTTAACAACAAGACTTCAACGTAGGATTAATTCGTAATTTGGCTAAAAATTATCAGAAATAATAATGATTACAGATACGCACACACATTTATATTCTAGTCAGTTTAAAGAGGATCAAAAAGAAATGATAAAACGCGCTAAAGACGCTGGAGTTTCGCGTTTTTTTATACCTGCAATAGATGCTTCATATACAGAAAATATGCTAAAATTAGAAGAAAATTTTCCTTTAGATGTGTATTTAATGATGGGCTTACACCCTACTTCTGTAAAAGAAAATTATTTAGATGAATTAGCGCACGTAAAAGAATGGATTGATAAACGTAATTTTTACGCTATTGGCGAAATTGGAATCGATTTATATTGGGATAAAACTTTCCTAAAACAACAGCAAGAAGCTTTTAGAACACAAATTAAATGGGCAAAAGAGAAAAAAATACCTATTGTAATTCATTGTAGAGATGCTTTTGATGAAATTTTTGAAATTTTAGAGGAAGAAAAAGAGGATACTCTAAGAGGAATATTTCACTGTTTTACAGGAACAAAAAAACAAGCATTGCAAGCAATTTCTTACAATATGAAATTAGGTATTGGTGGCGTTGTTACTTTTAAAAATGGTAAAATTGATGCGTTTCTGCATGAAATAGACATTGCACATATTGTTTTAGAAACAGATGCACCTTATCTGGCACCAGCACCTTATAGAGGAAAAAGAAACGAAAGTTCTTACATAACCAATGTGGTAGACAAGTTAGTAGATATTTACGGACGTTCATTCGAAGAAATTTCCAAAATTACAACACAGAATTCTAAAGATGTTTTTGGAATATAATGCGTACCATTGAAACCACATATCTAAAAACACCTATTGGAATTGCAAAAATTTCAGGAGATAAAAACGGAATTCAGTCTATTTCAGTTTTAGATGAAGATTCGGTTTCAGACGATATATTAAATATTTCAACCCCTTTCTGCTTACAAGAATGCGTTGTGCAGTTAGAAGAATATTTTAAAGGCAATAGAAATCATTTTAACTTAACCGTAAACCCAAAAGGAACTGCTTTTCAAATAAAAGTATGGAAAGCACTGTTAAAAATTAAATACGGAAAAACAAAAAGCTATTTAGAACAAAGTAAAGCTTTGGGAGATATAAAAGCTATAAGAGCCGTGGCAACTGCAAATGGTAAAAATCCGTTATGGATTGTGATTCCATGCCACAGAGTTATTGGCTCTGATGGATCTTTAACAGGGTATGCTGGCGGTCTTTGGCGAAAGAAGTGGCTACTAGCTCATGAAAACCCAGTAAAACAACAAACTTTATTTTAAAAGTGTATAGATATTAAAAAAGCTATTTTTACGTTTGTTAGGTATAGATCGTCAATGTTTAAAAAAAATCTTCTTTTTTTGCTGCTGTTTATTGGATTCTCAATCCAATCTCAAACAATTATTACAGATTTCAGATCACAGAAATTCTTTCTTAAAAAAGATACTATAAAATTTGACAGCGTTGCTATCAATCCGCAAAATTTCAAGATTTTAGACAGGGCACTAAAATCTATTGACCCTTCTAAATACACAATAGACTTTAACAACGCTACACTTTTAATAGATGCTATAGCATATCCAGAAATCACCTTAGCGTATTTCAGATTCCCAAACTTTATAACCAAAACATACACACCATATGACCAAAATTTAATGCTACCAAATGGCACAAATACCGGTAAATTATATAGTTTAACTACCAATAAAAAAATGTCTGAAGTACAATTATTTGAAGGTTTAAAGACAAAAGGTTTTATTTCTAGAGGACTTACGTCTGGTAACAATCAGAACGCAGTTACAAACGCTGCATTAGACTTAGAAGTATCTGGTAAATTATCTGATAAAGTAACCTTAAAGGCTAATATTTGGGATACTAATATACCAATTCAAGAAAATGGATACTCACAAAATATTACAGATTTTGATCGTATTTTTATTGAAATATTTTCAGATGAATGGCGTGTAAAAGCAGGAGATTTATCTTTAAAAAATCAGGATAGTTACTTTACTCCTTTTACAAAACAAGCTTCTGGTTTAGAAGTAGAAGCAAAAATAAATGATCATTTAAAAGTAAGTGCTTCTGGAGCAATTGTGCGCGGTAAATTTAGTACGTTTACTATTGTTGGTAATGAGGGTAATCAAGGTCCGTACAAAATTGTAGGTACAAATAATGAACCTAATATTGTAATTATTGGTGGTAGTGAAAAAGTATATGTTAATGGAATTCAATTAAAAAAAGGAAAAAACAAAGACTTTACCATAGATTATAATTTAGGAGAAATAACATTTAATACTACCTACCCAATTACTAATGATATGAGAATCTGGATTGATTTTCAGTATTCAGATAGAAATTACACCCGTTTTATTACCTACGAATCTGCCACATATAAGACTGAAAAACTAAATATTAGTGGTTTTTTCTATAATGAAAATGATGCTAAAAATCAGCCTTTACAACAAGTTCTTTCCGATAACCAAAAAGAGATTTTAGCAGATGCTGGTAATAATACTGATTTAATGTTTGCTGAAAGCGCAGCAGTAACTGCTTTTGATGAAAATAAAATCTTGTATAAAAAAATTGAAAGTGGAGCAGTAGAAAACTTTGAATACTCAAGAGATCCTACTGAAGAATTATACTTTGTAACTTTTACAAATGTTGGCACAAATAACGGAGATTATGTATTAGATAGTAGCACTGCAATTGGAAATATTTACAATTTTATTGGTATTAATCAAGGAAATTACACTCCAATTACTCGCTTAATTGCACCTACAAAATCACAAGTTTTTGTTTTAAACTCTGACTATACCCCGAATGAAAAAACAACGCTCTCTTCTGAAGTTGCTATTAGTAATAATGATGCTAATTTATTCTCTTCGATAGGTGATACTGAAAATACGGCATTAGCCGCAAAAATTGGCTGGCAACAAATTTTAATTGACAAAGAATGGCAATTAACAAGTAATATTAGTCATGAATATGCGCATAAAAATTTTAAAACATTGCAACGGTGGGAACCTGTAGAGTTTAATAGAGATTGGAATTTATTAACCAACAATGCCACAAAAAACTATTTTCAATCAGAATTTAATCTTCAAAATAGAAAAAACGATTTTATTTTATACCGATACAATCACCTGAATTATATAGCTACTTTTAACGGAAACAAGCATGAACTTAAATCTAAAATAAGGCATAAAAACACTGTTTTTTTTATAGATGGAAGTTTCTTAACAAATACCTCAACGATAGAAGACAACTCCTTTTTAAGAGCAAAAGCTACCATAGAACATCATTTTAAGAAAAATTGGTTAGGTGCATTTACCAATATGGAGACCAACAGTAGAAAAAATACTAGTTCTAGAGACTTTATAAATACGAGTCATAGATTTAAAGAATTTGAAGCCTATTTTGGAATTGGAGATACCGCAAAGGTCTTTGCTAAAATTGGTTTTAATTACAGAAATAATGATAGTATAAAACTGAATGAATTTAAAGAAATTAACAACCGAAAATCATTCTATATAAACAGTAATTTAATTCAGAGTAAAAACACCAATTTAAGTGTTTATGCAAATTACAGGCTTACAGAAAATAATTTTTCTGAAGATGAGAAGTCTTTAAATTCGAGGTTAAATTTCAACCAAAAGTTATTTCATAATTTTGTGAATATAAATACATTATATGAAACTTCTTCTGGTAACGTTGCAAGACAAGAATATATTTATTTAAAAACAGCTCCTGGCTTAGGGTATTATACATGGATAGATTATAATAGTGATGGTGTTCAGGATTTTGATGAGTTTGAAGTTGCAGAATTTCAAGATCAGGCAAATTATTTACGCGTTCCAAAACCCAACTTGCGCTTTCTAGCAACAACAAGAGTTAAGTTTAGGCAAGCTATAAATTTTAATTTTAAGCAATGGAAAAATAAAAATGGATTTAAAAAAACACTTTCTCATTTTAACAATGAAAGTTTATTAAGTGTAGAAAACGAGCAATCTAGAATAGGAAACTCTTTTAATTTTAATCCTTTTAACTTTGACGAAAAAAAGTTGATTGGATTAAGTCTTAGCTTAAGAAATAGTCTTTATTTTAATAGAAATATTCAAAAGTACAGTACCTCTTATACCTTCGGAAAACAAAGAAACAAACAACAATATTTTATTGGAACGCAAGAAAATAATACCAAAACACATCAAATAGAGTTTACTCATAAATTTGCAACTTTTTGGTTGTTTGATTTAATGGGAAAAGTATCTGAAAATGATTTACAGACAGAAAACTTTAACAATAGAAATTACAATATTGAAGGAAAAGAAATTCAACCAAAAATCACTTTTTTACAAACACAAAATAAAAGATTTACTGCTTTTTACCATTACAAAAACAAAGCAAATAGTTTAGAGAATTTTGAAGTACTAAAACAACAGAAATTTGGAATAGAATATTATTACACAAGCGAAAAGAAAGATCAAATCACAGCCAATGTAAATGTATTTTTAAATGATTTTATAGGAGAGACAAATACACCAGTAGCATACCAAATGTTAGAAGGTTTGCAGGCTGGTACAAATTATACTTGGAATCTTTTATTCAATAGAAAATTAAATTCTTTTTTAAATTTAAATTTGAATTATTTAGGAAGAAAAAGTGAAAATTCTAAAATAATACATACTGGTAATATTCAACTACGGGCTGTATTTTAACACTTAATGGTATACTTTTTGGTATATTTGATTTCTAAAAAAAAACAAATGAAAAAGATTACACTATTCCTATTATTGACTTTTCTTAGTTTACAGTTTATCGCACAAGAAAAAGAAGGCACCAAGGAAAGTAAGTACTCACAAGATTTAGAAAAAAAATATGAACTAAAATTAAATGCATTTAATTTAATTGCATTTGCTGCCATAGATATTTCTTACGAAAGATTGATAGACGAAAATTCTTCTTATGGTGTTGCAGTATTCTATAACTTTTCTGATTATGCAGACAGTGATATTGCTTTTCCTAAAAAATTCTCTATAACGCCTTACTATAGATGGTTTTTTTCTGAATATAAATATGCTCAAGGTTTTTTTATAGAAGGTTTTGGAATGCTAAACACCTACCAAGATTTTTATTATAGTTTTGACTACAACGACTACAACAGTAATTACGGGAAAATTGAAACTCAAACAAGTTTTGCGCTAGGTATTTCTGTTGGAGGTAAATTTGTAATAAAAGAAGGTTTTACCGCAGAAGTACTCGCAGGTGTAGGAAGAAATTTAATTAAAGGAGAAAACCACGACGGCTATTATGATTACCAAAATGAGATCATTGGAAGGTTTGGTATTTCTTTAGGGTACAGATTTTAATGAATTTTTAAAAAAATGAAAAAATGAAAAAGATAATATGCTTACTCGGACTTTTAATAAGTTCTTTAGGATTTTCTCAACAAGAAATAAAATTAGACATTGCCGATGCAATCGTTATAAGAAGTTTAGAGTTTTCTTATGAAAAATACATTACCATTGAAAATTCTTTCGGAGTTTCGGCCTTATTCAATTTAGCAGACCAAGAAACAGCTTTTAGATACAACGAAAATATGATGATTACACCGTATTTTCGACACTACTTTAGCACAGATGCACAATGGAACTTCTTCGGAGAAGGCTTTGTAGGTATAAATTCTGGGAAGAAAAATATAAATGACACCACACCGCTAAAAAAATACACAGATGCTGCTTTAGGTGTTGCCGTAGGAACAAAATATATTTCTAAAAGCGGGCTAATCATTGACGCTTATGCAGGTTTAGGTAGAAATCTTTTTGGAACTGACTCTCCTACAATAGTTCCAAGAGCTGGCCTAAATGTTGGTTGGAGGTTTTAACCTACCGCTGTTTATAAAACTAAAAAAAAGCCAGTATAAACTGGCTTTTTTAGTTTTATATAAATATATTATAATACTGTAACCGCTTTTCTAATAGGAAGATTTTGTATTAAATCTATATATAAGTTTATCTGTATTTTTAAATCTTTACGCTCATAAATAGCATCTAAAAAACCGTGCTCCAAAACAAATTCAGATTTTTGAAAGCCTTCTGGTAAATCTTTACCTGTAGTATCTCTTACAACTCTTGGGCCAGCAAATGCAATTAATGCATTTGGTTCTGCAATATTAATATCACCTAGCATTGCATAAGAAGCCGTTGTACCTCCTGTTGTTGGATCTGTACACAAAGATATGTAAGGAATTTTAGCACCTGCTAATTGTGCTAATTTAGAAGATGTTTTAACCAATTGCATTAAAGAAAGTGAAGCTTCCATCATTCTTGCACCACCAGATTTAGAAACCATTAAAAACGGCATCTTATTCTTTATTGAATAGTCAATTGCCCTTGCAATCTTTTCTCCAACCACAGAGCCCATAGAACCCCCAATAAAAGCAAAATCCATTGCAGCAATCACAATATCTTTTCCTAGAGATTTACCTACTGCAGTTCTAACGGCATCATTTAATTTTGTTTTTTCCTGTGCAGCTTTTAACCTATCTGGATATTTTTTTGTGTCTTCAAAACTTAAAGGATCTTTAGAGGTAAGACCTTCATTTAATTCTTTAAATTTATTATTATCAAAAAACAATTCAAAATACTCTTTACTACCTATTCTTACATGATAACCATCTTCTGGACTAACATATAGGTTTCTTTTTAATTCCTCTGTATCTATAACTTTTCCGCTTGGCGTTTTATACCACAAGCCTTTTGGAGTGTCTTTTTTATCTTCCGTAGAAGTTTGAATTCCTTTATCTGTTCTTTTAAACCAAGCCATGTTATGTGTTTGTCTTAATGTATTATTTCTAAAATGAAACTATTTAGAAATAAAATATGAAATACACTGTCTCTTATACACATCTGACGCTGCCGACGACTCCTT
>CAJXTJ010000062.1 GCA_913061165.1 uncultured Polaribacter sp. | reverse complement strand
TCTCGTGGGCTCGGAGATGTGTATAAGAGACAGACAGTAAACTTGGCGTCATCAAATTTTGGTGGACCAAAATTCATAACATTATTAGAGGCTCCATAAGCTTCTAAAGGCATTCCGTTGGGTTGAAAATCCATTTTATCATTGCTGTTTTTATCATGGTAACAAACAATCGCATATTCACCACCAGCAACCTCCTTAAAAGTAATGGTTGTTTTACCATTTTCTATATTTCCTATTTCAGATTGCAAAGGCTTTAATCTAAAGTTTGTTTTATTATATAAAGCAAATTTTACAATTCCTTTGTCCGAAGATATATTTAATACGGTTGCTATAATTGTTTTGTTTTGAGCGGTAATAATATTTGTAATTGAGATTATTACTACGACTAAAATTGATGCTAAAATTTTCATATTGTTTGTTTTAATTCATATTATTGGTACAAAGATGCAACACAACCCTACTTTTCGAAAGGAAAGCATGCCCAACTGTATTATTTATAGGATGAAACGTAATAAAATAGTGTGAAAAGTTAAAATATTTAAAATATTATTTCTCTTAAATAAACAAAATCTATAAAGTTAGTAGATTTATAAAAGTGTTTACTAAAGAATTGATAAATAACAAATTGATTTGCTATTAAATTGATAAAAATTTTAAAATAAGTACTGTTTTATACAATCAATTGAAAAATTATTTTACATTTACACCATGATTACTTCAAAAAATAAAACAATTTCTATGGTTCCCAGGTTGCGCTGTCGCAATACAATTCGCTAATTTTAATAATTAGCAATAAACTGAAACCATAATCTTTTATTTTTTATTACCATGTATTACTCATCAAATCTTAAAGGAAAACAAAAAAATAATATTATTTTAAATAGTACTGTTTCTGCACGCCGCTTTTTCACTACACGCCCTTTGGGTGTCTAAATAATTATAGAATTAGGTGTGTCCAATTCTGCATTTCAAAGTAAAACAAACAAATACAATCAATTTTAAAACACCAATACAATGAAAATTGTAATTGCTAACAAATCGCATACTATTTATGCGGATATTATTTGCAAAACTATAGAAGATGCTGCGCAAGTTAGAGGAACTGGTATTGCTAAAAGAAAACCTGCCTACATTACTACCAAAATAGAAAACGGAAATGCGGTAATTGCATTAGACGGAGATAAGTTTGCTGGGTTTTGTTATATAGAGGCTTGGGGGCATGGTAAATTTGTAGCCAATTCTGGATTAATAGTTCATACAAATTATCGGAATTTAGGCTTAGCAAAACAAATTAAACAAGTAATATTTAAACACTCTAGAACAAAATTTCCAACTGCAAAGGTGTTTAGTATTACTACCGGCTTGGCTGTAATGAAATTAAATAGTGACCTAGGTTACAAACCTGTTACTTTTTCTGAACTAACAGATGATCAATCTTTTTGGAACGGTTGTAAAACCTGTAAGAATTTTGATATTTTAACAAGAACATCGCAACAGATGTGTTTGTGCACAGGAATGCTGTTTGATCCAAAAAACAACAATAAAGAAGCGTCTAAAGAAGTAAAAGAAAACGTTTTTAAAAAATTAAAAAACCTAAAACAAAACTTATTTTTAAAAAAAGATAAAAATGTCAAATAATAAAATTGGAAAATTAGTAATTGCTTATAGTGGTGGTTTAGATACCTCTTACTGTGCCGTAAGTTTATCAAAAGAATACGATGTACATGCTGTTAGTGTAAATACCGGTGGTTTTACTCCGGAAGAAATAAAAAATATAGAAAGTAACGCATACAAAATGGGGGTTTCTACCTATAAAAATATTAATGCCGTTGCTACTTTTTATAATAAAGTGGTAAAATACTTAATTTTCGGAAATGTATTAAAAAATAGCACATATCCGCTTTCTGTAAGTGCAGAAAGAATTATTCAGGCTATAGAGATTATAGAATATGCTAAAAGTATTGATGCAGAGTATATAGCGCATGGAAGCACAGGTGCAGGGAATGATCAAGTTCGTTTTGATATGATTTTTCAAACCTTAGCTCCTCATATTAAAATAATTACACCAATTAGAGATGGAAGTTTAACCAGACAAGAAGAAATAGATTACTTAAAAGCGGAAGGTGTTGATATGCCTTGGGAAAAATCTAAATATTCTGTTAATAAAGGACTTTGGGGAACAAGTGTTGGTGGTGTAGAAACTTTAAAATCAGAGAAACCTTTACCAAGCGAAGCCTATCCTTCTCAATTAGAAAAAGAGGGTGAAGAAAAGGTAACACTTACTTTTAAAAATGGTGAGTTCATTGCTTTTAATGGTAAAGAAAATGCACCTGAAATAAATATTGAAAAACTAAATAATATTGCTTCTGCTTACGCAATTGGAAGAGATATTCATGTTGGTGATACTATTGTTGGTACTAAAGGAAGAGTTGGTTTTGAGGCTGCTGCTGCTTTAATTACGGTGAAAGCGCACCATTTATTAGAGAAACACACCTTAACTAAATGGCAACTGCAACACAAAGAGTATTTATCTAGTTTCTATGGAATGCATCTGCATGAAGGTCAATATTTAGATCCTGTAATGAGAGATACAGAGGCCTTTTTACAGAGTTCTCAAAAAATGGTTTCTGGGAATGTGGTGGTAAGTTTAAAACCCTATCACTTTTCTTTAGACGGAATTATTTCTGACCACGATTTAATGTCGAGTACTTTTAGTACTTATGGTGAAGAAAACAAAGCTTGGACAGCAGAAGATGCAAAAGGTTTTATTAAGATTTTAGGAAATCAGAATAAAATTTATAAACAAATAAACTCTTAAGCATGTTAGAAATAGGAATTATAGGTGGAGCTGGTTATACTGCTGGAGAATTAATTAGATTGTTATTAAATCATCCTGAAGTAAACATCAATTTTGTATACAGCACCTCAAATGCTGGCAACAAATTACATAAAGTACATAAAGATTTAGTTGGAAGCACAGAAATCTCTTTTACTTCTCAAATTAATACGAAAGTAGATACTTTGTTTTTGTGTTTAGGTCATGGGAATTCGACCACATTTTTAGAAAACAATAATTTTTCTAAAAACACAAAAATCATTGATTTAAGCAACGACTTTAGATTGTTTGCTGACAAAAAATTTGAAGGGAAAGACTTTGTGTATGGCTTACCAGAATTGGATAAAACGGTTATAAAAACAGCAAAATACATTGCGAATCCTGGATGCTTTGCCACAGCTTTACAATTGGCTATTTTACCTTTAGCAGCAAAAGGTTTGCTAAATAACGATATACACATAAATGCAGTTACTGGTGCCACTGGCGCAGGAACTTCATTGTCTGCAACCACACATTTTACATACAGAGATAATAATTTCTCTCACTATAAAGCATTTACTCATCAACATTTAGGAGAAATTAATCAAACTGTAAATCAATTACAAGCTAGTTTTAACGCTGAAATAAATTTTGTACCCAATAGAGGAAATTTCTCTAGAGGAATTTTTGCTACTACCTACACAAAGTATGATGGTAGTTTAGATGATGCCATAAAAATATATAAAGAATATTATAAAAATGCCGCGTTTACTTTTGTGTCTGATGAAGAAATTCATTTAAAGCAAGTAGTAAATACGAACAAATGTTTAATTCACTTAGCAAAACACGGAACTAAACTATTAATAACAAGCACAATAGACAATCTGTTAAAAGGCGCCTCTGGGCAAGCAATTCAGAACCTAAATTTAATGTATGGCTTTGAAGAAACTTTAGGATTAAATTTAAAGGCAAGTTATTTTTAATATAAAATAAGAGGCTTAAGGCCCTTGTAAAAAATAAAATTATGAAAGTAGCAATTATTGGAGCAGGAAGTTTAGGACAATCGATAGCCAAGGGATTATTGAGCAATAAGGTTGTAAGTTCTTTGTATTTAACTAAAAGAAATACCAAAACTATCAAAGGTTTTAGCGATTATAAAAAGGTGACTTTAACTTCAGACAATGAAGAAGCTGTAAAAAATGCCACCATTTTAATTTTTGCAGTTCAACCAAAACACTTAGAAGATATTTTAAATAATTTAAAGTCTTATTTAAATGAAAATCATGTTTTAATCTCTGTAATAACAGGATTTTCAATTGCAAAAATTGAAGCTATTGTTGGATCTAATACTTGTATTATTCGTTCTATGCCAAATACTGCTGCTGCTGTTGGACAATCTATGACCTGTCTTTCTCCAAATAAAAAAGGAAAAGAAAAAGTAGCATTGGCAAAAACTATTTTTAATAGCCTTGGCTGTTCTATGGAAATTCCTGAAGAACAACTACAAGCTGCAACTGTTATTTGTGCCAGCGGAATTGCTTTTTGGATGCGTTTAATTAGAGCAACAACCCAAGGCGCAATTCAGTTAGGCTTTGAAGCACATGAAGCACATGAATTAGCAATGCAAACTTGTTTTGGTGCTGCTACCCTCCTAAAAGAATCCGGTAATCATCCAGAAGCAGAAATAGACAGAGTAACTACCCCTGGAGGATGTACAATAGAAGGTTTAAATGAAATGGAACATCAAGGATTAAGCTCTTCTTTGATTAAAGGAATTAATAAGTCGTTCGATAAAATTAACCAAATAAAAAACTAACAATATGCCTTTATTTAACGTTTACCCGCTATACAATGTTACACCAGTTTCCGCTAAAGGAGTGTATGTATACGACGAAAATAATATAGAATATTTAGATCTATATGGAGGTCATGCGGTTATTTCTATTGGTCATGGACATCCAAAATATTTGGAAGCAGTTACAAATCAGGTTCATAAATTAGGTTTTTATTCAAATGCAATTCAAAATCCTTTACAAGTTGCGTTGGCAGAAAAACTAGAAATCCTTTCTGGTTGTAAAGATTATGAATTGTTTTTATGCAGTTCTGGTGCTGAAGCAAATGAAAATGCACTAAAACTAGCTTCCTTTAAAACTGAAAAATCGAGAGTAATTGCTTTTAAAAACGGATTTCATGGACGAACTTCTGCAGCAGTAGCAGTAACCGATAATAAAAATATTATTGCACCAATAAACGCACAACAAAAAGTAACCATTTTAGATTTAAACGATATTGAAAGTGCAAAAAGAGAATTAGAAAAAGGAGATGTTTGCGCAGTAATTGTAGAGTTTATTCAAGGTGTTGGTGGTTTAGACCAAGCGAATGCTGATTTTTTCGAACAATTAGATATTCTTTGTAAAGAAAACAACACCTTATTTATTGCTGATGAAGTGCAATCTGGTTATGGTAGATCTGGGAAATTCTTTGCATTTCAACATTATAATGTTACTCCAGATATTATTTCCATTGCCAAGGGAATGGGAAATGGTTTTCCTATTGGCGGAATTTTAATCCATCCAAATATCAAAGCTAAATACGGAATGTTAGGAACTACTTTTGGTGGAAATCATTTGGCTTGTGCCGCCGGTCTATCTGTATTAAATGTAATTGAAGAAGAAGGTTTAATGGACAATGTAAATGAAATGTCTGCCTATTTTATAAAAATTGCAAAAACAATCCCAGAAGTAAAGCAAATAAAAGGAAGAGGTTTAATGCTTGGATTGGAATTTAATTTTGAAGTAAGCGAATTAAGAAAAAAGCTAATTTACGACTACCATATATTTACTGGTGGAGCAGCAAACAAAAACGTATTAAGAATATTGCCGCCTTTAAATGTAAATAAGGATCATTTGAATCAATTTTTTGAAGCATTAATTAGTGCTTTAACAGATTAAATTAGTCTATTAGGATAAATAGCAACTAAGAAATACAACTATAAAACATAAACTAAAAAAATGAATACCTTATTATCTTTAGAAACTAGAAATAATGTTTTATTAACGATGGCAACACTTCTAGATACAGAAAGAGTGGCTATTATTAATATGAATAAAAAAGATATAAATGCCTATAAAGGGTCTGATATTTCTATGTTAGATCGATTAAAAGTAAACAATGCTAAAGTTGATGAAATGGTTATTGCAGCCAAACATTTAGCTTCTCAAGAAGATCCTGTTGGTGTAGAACGTTTAAGCTTTAAACATAAGAACGGAATGCAGGTATATAATAAAACAGCCTCTTTTGGTAGCATACTTATCATCTATGAATCTAGACCAGATGTTACTGTTGAGGCTGCAGGAATTGCATTTAAATCTGGAAATAAAATATTATTAAAAGGTGGAAAAGAGTCTTTACATTCTAACTTAAAAATAACAGAATTATGGCACAAAGCTTTAAAGCAGCACAATGCTTCTTCAGACTGGGTAACGTATTTACAATTTAACAGAATAGAAACACAGAAGTTTTTAGAAAAACCAACACAGAAGGTAGATTTAATTGTGCCTAGAGGTGGAGAAAAATTAATTGCTTTTGTTAAAAAACATGCTTCTTGCCCGGTGATCATAAGCGGTCGTGGAAATAACTTTGTGTTTGTTCATTCAGAAGCCGATCTTAATATTGCTTTAGCTATTATTATCAATGGTAAATCTAAAATATCTGCTTGTAATGCTGTTGACAAAGTTTTAATTGATGAAAATCTCCCAAATAAAAAGGAATTTATCAACACATTAATAAGAAAATTAACTGAATCTAAGATTCAGGTTTTAGGAGATAAAATAATTTCAGAAAAACACAATGTTCAAGAAATTTCATCCAACGAAGTTTGGTACGAAGAATTTTTAGATCATAAAATAGTGCTTGGGGAAATTGCTTCAAACGAAGCGGTAATTGAGATGATAAATACCTATTCTGGTGGACATTCATCAGCAATTATTACAAAAAATGATGCAGAAGCTCATTTTTTTATGGAAAATGTAGATACTGCAGCAGTATATCATAATGCATCTACGCGCTTTACAGACGGCGGGCAATTAGGTTTGGGTGGAGAGTTGGCAATTAGCACCGATAAACTGCACCAGAGAGGCCCAATTGGTCTTCAACATTTAGTAACGAACAAATGGTATGTTCACGGAAATGGTCAAATAAGATAATATGCAAAAAAAGAAACGCATTTTACTAAAAATAGGCTCTAATACGCTTACAAAAGAAACCGATAATATCTCTAGAGGTAAAATTGAGGATATTGCAAATCAGATTGCAAAACTTAAAGATACCTGCGAGTTTATTATCGTAAGTTCTGGAGCAATCGCAGTTGCTAAACAGTTTGTAAAGTTAGAAAGTAAGGAATCATCCATATTTGTAAAACAAGCATTGGCCTCTATTGGTCAGCCTCATTTAATTAGAATTTATCAAGAAATTTTTAGAGAATATGGTTTGTTAAGTTCGCAATGTCTACTCTCCTACTCAGATTTTGAAAAACAACAAAGTAAAACCAATATTGTAAATACAATTAATGTATTGGTCCAAAATAATTACATTCCTATTATTAATGAGAATGATACTGTTGCTACAGATGAAATTCAGTTTGGTGATAATGACAAGCTAGCCGCCTTAACAGCCTCTTTATTAAATGTAGATTTATTGATTATAGCCACCAATACTAATGGAATTTACACGAAAAAATCCATGAAGAATAATGCTCCAAAAACCATTACAGAAGTCTTCGATTTTGAAGATTTAAAAAATGAGGTTGTACAAAGTAAATCTACACATGGAACTGGTGGAATGGCATCTAAAATTGAAGCGGCAGAAATAACTAAAAATGCAAATATAGAAACATGGATTGTAAATGGTTTAGAAGACCATTTTATAACCGATGCTTTTGAAAATAAAGTTCCGTTTACAAAAATAAAATAATGATAAGGGTTTAATCCTCTTGTATAAAAAGTAAAAAGATGAAACATTATACCTCCATAAACGACATTGAAAATATCAATTCTTGGATTGCAGAAGCAAAAGATTTAAAAGCAAATCCTTTAAAAAATAAAGCATTAGGAAAAGACAAAACATTGGGACTCTTGTTTTTTAATTCAAGTTTAAGAACACGTTTAAGTACCCAAAAAGCAGCACTAAACTTAGGAATGGATCCTATTGTGATGAATGTTTCTGGAGATGCCTGGGGAATAGAGTTTGAAGATGGAACCGTTATGAATGGCACTACTGCAGAACATATAAAAGAAGCGGCCGCTGTAGTTTCGCAATACTGCGATATTATTGCTGTAAGAGCTTTCCCAACACTAACCGACAAAGAAAAGGACGAATCTGAGCACGTTTTAAAATCATTTATAAAATTTGCTTCTGTTCCAATAGTAAGTATGGAAAGTGCGACTGGGCATCCTTTACAAGGTTTAACAGATGCAATTACTATTTCAGAAAATGCAACAAAAAAGAAACCTAAAGTAGTTCTAAGTTGGGCGCCACATGTAAAAGCTTTACCACATGCAGTTGCTAATAGTTTTGCACAAGCAATGCAGAAAATGGATGTAGAATTTGTGATTTCAAATCCGGAAGGATACAATCTAAATCCAGCTATTACCAAAGACACGCCTATTTATCATAACCAAGAAGCAGCTTTTAAAGATGCTGATTTTGTGTATACTAAAAACTGGAGCTCTTATGAAGCGTATGGAAAAGTATTAAATACAGCCAATGATTGGATGATTACCAAAGAGAAATTAGGAAATGCTAAATTTATGCATTGTTTGCCGGTTAGAAGAAATGTGGTTGTTGAAGATGCCGTTTTAGACAGCGATAGTTCTTTAGTAATTGAACAAGCAAATAACAGAACCTATGCAGCACAATTAGTACTGAAAAAAATATTAGAAAATGTTTAAGGAAAAACTATCAATCATAAAAATTGGAGGAAATATTATTGAAGATGACACTTCTTTAAATACTTTCCTTAAATTATTTTCAAATCTTGAGGGAAAAAAAATTCTAGTACATGGAGGTGGAAAACGCGCAACTGCCATGGCATCTAAATTAGGAATTGAATCTCAAATGGTAAATGGCAGACGCATCACAGATAAAGAGACTTTAGAGGTAATTACAATGGTTTATGGCGGTTTGGTTAACAAAAATATGGTAGCTAAATTACAAGCTTTACAAATTGATGCAATTGGATTAACTGGTGCAGATGTTAATAGTATAAAATCTAACAAAAGACAGGTAACCAATATAGATTACGGTTTTGTTGGCGATATAAAAGAAGTTGCTTCTAATTCTATTGATAGATTAATTAAAGCTAATTTTACGCCTGTTTTTTGTGCAATTACACATGATGGAAACGGACAGTTATTAAATACAAATGCAGATACAATTGCAAGTCAGGTTGCAATTGGAATGAGCAAAAAATACGACACCACTATTTATTATTGTTTTGAATTGAATGGTGTTTTAAGAAATATTAATGATCAAAACTCAGTTGTAAAATACCTCAATATTAACACATATAAAAAATTATTAAAAGATGGAATTATCGCAGACGGAATGTTACCAAAGTTAGAAAATTGCTTTGACGCGTTAAAAAACGGAGTTACTAAAGTAAACATGGGGAATACTAATATGTTTACAAAAGAAAACGATAATTTTACAAGAATTACAATCTAAAAATGAATATCGAAAAATTAACAGCAAACGCAATTTCACTTTTAAAGAATTTAATTGAAACGCAATCATTTTCTCAAAAAGAAGAAAACACAGCTACCTTAATTGAAGGTTGGTTTAATGAAAATGAAATTCCGTTTCAAAGAACAAAAAATAATATTTGGGCAACCAATAAACATTTTAACGAAAGTAAACCAACACTGTTATTAAACTCTCATCATGATACTGTAAAACCAAATTCTGCCTATACAAATGATCCTTTTAAAGCATTTGTTAAAGAAGGCAAGTTATACGGATTAGGAAGTAATGATGCCGGTGGATGTTTGGTTTCTTTAATAGCCACTTTTACGCACTTTTACGCACAAGAAAACTTAAACTATAATTTGGTAATCGTTGCTTCTGCCGAAGAAGAAAATAGTGGTGCAAATGGATTGAATAGCATGTTGCCTATTATTCCGCAGATAGACGTAGCCATTGTTGGCGAACCGACCTTAATGAACTTGGCTGTTGCAGAAAAAGGTTTGGTTGTTTTTGATGCAGTTGTCTCAGGAACTCCGAGTCATGCAGCACATCCAAATAATAACAATGCAATCTATAATACCATTGAAGTTTTACAATGGTTTAAAGATTTTAAATTCGAAAAAACTTCTGAAGCATTAGGTGATGTAAAAATGACAGTGACTCAAATTAATGCTGGAACACAGCATAATGTGGTTCCTGCTCATGTAGATTTGGTAATTGATGTGCGTGTAAATGATGCTTATTCTAACCAAGAAATTGCCAATATATTGCAAGACAAATCACCTTGTACCAAAATTACTCCAAGAAGTTTGCGTTTAAATTCATCTGCTATTTCTTTAAATCATGCTTTGGTAAAAGCAGGAATTGCAATAGGAAGAGAAACATATGGCTCTCCTACCTTATCTGATCAAGCATCTTTAAGTTGTCAATCTTTAAAATTAGGTCCAGGAGATAGCACTCGTTCTCATTCTGCAGATGAATTTATTTATGTCTCTGAAATTGAAGAAGGAATACAAATTTATATTGAATTACTTAATAAAGTAATTATTTAACCAAACACAAATTAAATAAATCCTGTTCTGTTCAGGACAAAAACATAAAAAATATGAAACTTTGGGATAAAGGATTTTCAATAGACAAACAAATAGAAAACTTTACGGTTGGTAATGATAGAGAAATTGATATGCACATTGCAAAATATGACGTGCAAGCTTCTTTAGCACATGCGAAAATGCTAGAATCTATTCATATTATTAGTGCAGATGAATTGAAAGATCTAAAAAGAGGTCTGCAAGAATTAGCCAATGATATCGAAAACGGAACTTTTATTATTGAACCCTCTTTTGAAGATGTGCATTCTAAAATTGAATGGGAATTAACTAATAAACTGGGTGAAGTTGGTAAGAAAATTCACACCGCTCGCTCTAGAAATGATCAAGTTTTAGTAGCACTTCATTTGTATTATAAAGAAAACCTAGCCAACATAAACGGTAAGGTAAAAACATTATTTGATACATTAATAAATCTTGCGGATACGCATAAAGATAGCTTATTGCCGGGTTATACCCATTTACAAGTGGCTATGCCGTCCTCTTTCGGACTCTGGTTTTCGGCATATGCAGAATTATTAATAGACGATGTATACCTATTGAATGCTGTTTCTAAGATTGTAGATCAAAATCCTTTAGGTTCTGCTGCTGGTTATGGAAGTTCTTTTCCTATTAACAGAGAATTAACAACCAAAGAATTAGACTTTGCTACCTTAAAATACAATGTTGTTGCCGCACAATTAAGTAGAGGAAAAAGTGAGCGTTCTATTGCTTCTGCTTTGGGCGGATTGTGTAATACAATGTCTCGTTTTGCAATGGATGTCTGTTTATATATGAGTCAGAATTTTAATTTTATTTCTTTTCCAGATGAATTAACAACGGGAAGTAGCATTATGCCACACAAGAAAAACCCTGATGTTTTTGAATTGATTCGTGGGAAATGCAACAAAATTCAGGCTTTACATACAGAAATGGTACTAATTACAAATAATTTACCAACGGGTTATCACAGAGATTATCAACTGTTAAAAGAAAATATAATCAACGCTTTTGAAGATGTAAAAGATATTTTAGACATTTTTAATTATTCCATTCAACAGGTAATCGTAAAAGATATTGATTTAAATGATGAAAAATATCAATACTTATTTACGGTAGATAGTATTAATAACTTAGTTGTTGAAGGAATGCCTTTTAGAGAAGCCTATCAGAAAGTTGGTGGTGAAGTGCAAGCCGGAACGTACAAACCAGATTTAGGAAAACAGCACACACATGTTGGTAGTATTCATAATTTAAGTTTAAACAAAATTCGTGAGAAATACTGTC
>CAJXTJ010000061.1 GCA_913061165.1 uncultured Polaribacter sp. | reverse complement strand
GTATAGATTATTGTTAACCATTACAAACAGTAAGTTTTAAACCACATAAAAGCCTCACATTTCTGTGAAGCTTTTGACATAGTTTTCTAAACTTTAACCTTCCTAATAGGCTTGCTTTAAATTGTTTTCCCTAAAATATAAAAAGTATGTACCAGGTTTTTGAACTGATAATTTTGCACACCTAAAATACCTCATTATTAGTCTTGCTATCTCTGCAAAAACCTCTTACTATAACTCCGTTTAATTAACGTTTATAAACAACAGAGCTAATTGACTCTTGTTGTTTTTGTTCTGAATCTATAGTACTGTTTTCATTTGAATATTTGACATAAAATAATGTGACTAAAAATAGTACTGCAAAAAATATTGCCGCAACTGCGAAAACGTACTCCTTTTGCTCATTATTTTTTTTCGTACTTAAATTTATATTATTTGTAGACATAACTTTTTTAAAATGGATTAATTAAAGACAACTCTCACTATAAAATGAATAGAACTGGTATAAAACGGCATTATCAATAATTTTATGTTGCTTTTAAATGACTTTAACATCATACGGTCCAAGCAATATTAATGGCGAAATCAAGTAAAAACAAAAAAGCCTCACATTTCTGTGAAGCTTTAAGTGAGCCCTGAAGGATTCGAACCTTCGACCGCCTCCTTAGAAGGGAGGTGCTCTATCCAGCTGAGCTAAGAGCCCGTAATTTTTATAGTTGCTACGTACAACTGTGTCGGGGTGGCAGGATTCGAACCTGCGACCTCCTCGTCCCAAACGAGGCGCGATGACCGGGCTACGCTACACCCCGAAATAGTAAACTTTACGCTCTAAAGTTACTTGAAAATTGCGGAGAGACAGGGACTCGAACCCTGGCGACAGTTACCCGTCGACAGATTAGCAATCTGCTCCATTACCACTCTGGCACCTCTCCTGTTTTGAACTTGTTCACACTTGTTTTAAAATGCGAGTGCAAATGTAATATTACATTTACAATTTAGCAAGATGTTTTTATGTTTTTTTCGCTTTATTTCCTACTCAGGATATTCAACTCTCAAATGATACATGCTTAATAATTTTTTCTTAATTACCTTTTTAATTGTTTCTATCTCTTTAAAAGTAATATCAGAATTTAAAAACTGATTGTCCGACATTTGTTTCTCAATAATTCTATCAATTAAATCGCTGATTGTTTGTGCTGTAGGAATTTTTAAACTTTTAGAAGCCGCCTCTGCAGCATCACACATCATTAAAATAGCCGTTTCTTTTGAAAACGGATTTGGCCCTTGATATTGAAATTTTTTAATATCAACATCGGTATCAGGATTCATCTCTTTTTCTTTCATTAAAAAATAATAAGTAGTAGAAGTACCATGATGTGTTCTAATAAAATCTATAATTCTGTCTGGTAAATTATATTTTTTGGCAATTTCAACTCCTTTTATTACATGATCTGTTATTATTTTAGCACTGTCTTTAGGAGATAAATCATGGTGCGGATTTACACCTGTAGTTTGGTTTTCTGTAAAATACATCGGATTTACCATTTTTCCAATATCATGATACAAAGCACCAGTTCTTACCAACATAGAGTTTGCGCCTATTTCATTGGCTGCAGCTTCTGCTAAATTAGCTACTTGCATAGAATGCTGAAAAGTACCTGGGGCTACCTCATTTAACTCTCTTAGAAGCGCTGTATTTGTGTTTGATAACTCTAACAACGTAACATCTGAAACCAATCCGAAAACTTTTTCATAGATATAAATTAAAATGATAGATAGAAAAGAAAGCAATCCATTTAAGCCAAACAGTATAAAATAATCTACATTTATTTGAGATGCATTGCCTTCTTTTATAATTGAAAAAGCAAAATAAGTAAGCATGTAAATACCAGTAATTTGGGCAACAGATATAAAAAGATTGGCTCTCTTATACAGTTCTGAAACGGTTAAAATAGTAACAATACCTGCTATAATATGCAGGTAAATAAACTCGAAACTATTAGGAACTACATACCCTAATAAAAGTACAGTAAGCACATGTGTAAACAGCCCTAAACGTGCATCAAAAAAAGCTTTTAAAATAATTGGTAAAACACTTAAAGGAACAACGTATAAGTAATCTGCATTGTAGTTTATAACCAATGTTTGAATAAAAATCATTGAAAAAACATTGAAAAATATAAACGTAACCTTGTTGTTGTTATTGTAAATTTCTTCTCGGTATTTCTTTAAGAATAACAAGAGCATTAATAGGGCAAGTGCTACTAAAATAGTGTACCCTAAAATAATCCAATTGTAATTAGATTCTGTCCAAATTTTAGATTCAGATTCACTTTTTAAAGAACTTAATACTGCTAATTTTTTTCCCTCAACAATATCTCCTTTTAAAATAATTAACTCTCCAGATGAAACCTTTCCTTTTGTATAAGAAATCTTTTTCATTTCATTGTCAATTACCTTCTCCGTAAAATCTGCATCATAGGTAATGTTTGGCTTAATAATGTCAGAAAGTATATTAAAAAATTGTTTTCTTCTAAACGCATTAAAACCAACCTCTAAGTTTGCTGTAATAATTTTTAAGACTTTGCTTGAATTGTATAGGTTTTTAAAAGGAATGTCTTTCACAACATTTTCTTTTGTTATAGAAATCAATGCATCTGTATTAGCAACAATATTCTGACTAACGACTGCTAAAAAACCTTCTTTATAAACTTCTTTAATTATTTCTACCCCTATTTTATTGAACAATATTTTCTGGTCAATAGACAAAGAATCATTTAAAAGAAGGGTTTGTACACTTTTCTCAAAAGCAGTATTTACAGCTAATACTGCAGCATTGTTGTATATAAAAAAAAGTTTTGAATTGGCTTCTATTCGTTGTTTTTCTATTTTAATTTCAGCTTCAGATTTTTGAACCGCAAAATCAAAAGGTGCATATAAATTATCGTACTTCCATAATTGTCCATTATTAAAATCATACTTAAACTGTCCTCCTTTTGGAAATAAATAAACAATAGCAACTGTAGTAATTAAAAATAAAATTACTTTATAGATGATCGTATTTTTCTGATAGAGTTTATTAACGAAATTGCTCATATGATGTGTCTTATTGTTACAAATTTACTGCAAAAAAGTTAAGGTTAGAGATTGAAGAGAGACAAACCTATAAAAATCGATTAAAAAAGTTTAATTTCGCATAGAACCATGTGTTAAAACAATCTGAAAAAATTATATGAAAGAAGTAGTAATTGTATCTGTTGCCAGAACACCTATTGGAAGTTTTATGGGAAGTTTATCTTCTATACCTGCAACCAAATTAGGTGCTATCGCAATAAAAGGAGCTTTAACTAAAATTAATTTATCGCCAGAATTGGTAGACGAAGTATATATGGGGAATGTAGTTTCTGCTGGCCTAGGACAAGCACCTGCAAGACAGGCTGCAATCTATGCTGGACTTCCAGACACAGTGCCATGTACAACTGTAAATAAAGTTTGTGCTTCTGGTATGAAAGCGATTATGTTAGCTGCACAATCCATTGCTTTAGGTGATGCTGAAATTGTTGTTGCAGGTGGAATGGAAAACATGAGTGCTATCCCGCATTACCAACACGCTAGAAATGGCAATAAATTTGGGTCAATTACAATAGAAGATGGCATGCAGAAAGACGGATTGGTAGATGCATATGACAAAATTCCTATGGGTGTTTGTGCGGATGCTTGTGCTACTGAATATAATTTTTCTAGAGAAGCGCAAGATAACTTTGCAATACAGTCTTATGAACGTTCTGCACAAGCTTGGAGAGACGGAAAATATGCTGATGAAATTGTGCCCGTAGAAATTCCTCAGAGACGTGGAGATGCAATTATTTTCTCTGAAGATGAAGAATTCAAAAATGTAAAAATGGAGAAAATTGCTTCATTAAGAGCAGCCTTTTCGAAAGACGGAACGGTTACTGCTGCAAATGCCTCTACAATTAATGATGGTGGTGCTGCATTGGTTTTAATGTCTGCCGAAAAGGCAAAAGAATTAAAAATTACTCCGCTTGCAAAAATTAGAAGTTATGCAGATGCTGCACACGAACCAAAATGGTTTACAACTGCACCGGCAAAAGCACTTCCAAAGGCATTAGCCAAAGCAAATCTCTCTATTAATGATGTAGACTTTTTTGAATTGAATGAAGCTTTTTCTATTGTAGGTTTAGCAAATATGAAGCTTTTAAATATTACAGATAATAAAGTAAACATTAATGGTGGCGCAGTCTCTTTAGGGCACCCCTTAGGTGTTTCTGGAGCTAGAATAGTAATTGCTTTAACTTCTATTTTAAAACAAAATAATGCAAAATTTGGTGCCGCAGCAATCTGCAATGGCGGTGGTGGTGCTAGTGCAATGATTATAGAAAGGGTTTCTTAAAGATAAATTAAAAAAAAACTAACAATTAAAAACTTGTTATACGGCATTTGTAATATAAGTATTGTTCCTTTAAGGCTAGAGGAATCTGACAAATCTGAAATGATTAGTCAGGTTTTATTTGGTGAGCATTTTGAAATAATTGAAAAGCAAAAAAACTGGACTAAAATTCGTTTGACTTTTGATAGATTTGAGGGTTTTATAGACAACAAGCAATATCTTGAAATTACTGAAGAGAACTACAAACAAATAAATAATAAAACGATTACTTATACTGCTGAAATAGTAGACTTTGTTACAGATGAACAAAACGAATTAACAACAATTGCAATAGGTTCTCAATTGCCTTTTTTTTCGGAAGGAAAGTTAAGATTAGGAAGTAACTGTTACAGGTATGATAATTCTATTTTTAATGGAATATCTTCTAAAAGCGATCTTTTAAAAACGGCATTCACCTATTTAAACGCGCCTTTTTTGTGGGGAGGAAAAACACCTTTTGGTATTGATTGTTCTGGTTTTACTCAAATGGTTTATAAACTTTGTGGGTATCAATTATTAAGAGATGCAAAACAACAAGCAACCCAAGGTGAGGTACTTAGCTTTATTGAAGAAAGCGAGCCAGGAGATTTGGCTTTTTTTGACAATGAAGAAGGAGAAATTATTCATGTAGGTATTATTTTAAATGATTATCACATCATACATGCACACGGAAAAGTAAGAATAGATACTTTAGACCACAGTGGTATTTTTAATGCAGATCTTCAAAAGCATACGCATAAATTAAGAGTGATAAAAAAAATTATATAAAAAATCCGAAACTTAAAAGTTTCGGATTTTTTTATATCTGGAATTTCAATAACTTATAAACCTCTCATTTCTTTATAAATTGGCCTTAAAGCATCTGCTTCTTCGAACATTTCTAATGTGTCATACATGTTTAACAATGTCCTAACGGTTCCTTCAGATCTCTCTATAGTATCCGCTTTTATTAAATAAGGTAACGCTTTTTTATAAAGTATTTTCTGCTTTGCAAGCAATGCGTCATATTTATCATAATCCGATAAATTATTATTCATTTCCTCAATAATTTCTTTTTCTTCTGCAAGCATTGCAACCGCTAGATTCATATACGCATCTGCATAATCTGGCTTTAATTCAATTGCTTTCTTGTAGTAAGCCACTGCCTCTTCTATTTTACCTTCATTTGCATTTACAACACCTAGATTAAAAAATAATGTAGGGTTTGTAGGATCTAACTTTACAGCGTCCTCCATTAAAGCCCCAAACTTATCCATTCTATCTAACTTAATATATAACTGCGCCTCATTAAGTAATAAATTAACATCTTTTGGGTCTGCCTTTCTAGCCTCTTGCAATGCAATTATAGCTTCTTCTGTTTTTCCTTGGTTTACTAAAATATAACCAATATTTTTTACAATATCAGCTTGTTTAGATTCAGATACTTTATCGGTAGGTTCTTTATATTGCTTTGCTTTAACCATTAAATCTCTTTGATTTTTTGAGCCCAAATCTTCTACTTTACCCGTTTCTATACTAACTGCTAAATATTGCGTAGTAATTCCTGTATATCCTATTTTTTTCAATTCTCTATAGTATACTAAAGCAGCATCATACTCTTTTGCTGACGAAGCACTAATAGCTGCGTTGTATAAAAACGTTGTATCTGTAGGACTTAATTTATACGTTAAATAAAAATTAGTAGCTGCATCTTTATAATTCTTATCATTGCTATAAAGATCTATTGCCTTTGTAGATACTTTTTGTATTAAAGCCCCAAACATAGGCTTTGCTAGTTTTGTGTATTTATTCTTTCCTATTTCAATTTCATAATCAAAAAGATTATTAAAACTATCGGCTGCAGCTGCATAATTACTTTGACCAGCTAGTGCTTGCGCTTTTATGAAATAGTACTTTGCCTTGTATTTAGAATCCATAGTTGCTAACATGGCATCTACAGAATTTACGGCAACCAATGCTGATGCAAACTCACCTGCCTTTATTGCTTTTTCTGCTGTTTTTAATTCACTTTTCTGGCCAAAGGCTATCATAGAAATTAAAACTAGAGAAATTGCTAATACTTGATTTTTCATTTTGAAATTATTTAATTTATTATTATTCATTATTTTCATTTGATTCATTTTCAATTGAATCATTTTCATTTTCTATACCATCTTCCGTTTCACCTTCTGAACCTTCTTCTACGTCTTCTTCGTGTGCTACTTTAGCAACCGCTGCAATGCTATCAGAATCTTTAATATTAATTAAACGAACACCCTGTGTTGCACGCCCCATAACTCTTAAGTCTTCTACTGCCATTCTAATGGTTAAACCAGATCTATTGATAATCATCAAATCATTAGAATCGTCTACATTTTTAATAGCTACTAGGTTACCTGTTTTTTCTGAAATATTTAAAGTTTTTACACCTTTACCTCCTCTATTGGTGACTCTGTAATCTTCTAATTTAGAGCGCTTACCAAATCCTTTTTCTGAAACGACAAGAATATTGCTTTCCATATCATTTACAGCTACCATTCCAATTACCTCATCATTTTCATGCTGCAAAGTAATTCCTCTTACCCCAGAAGCAGTTCTTCCCATTGGACGAGTTTTTGCTTCTTCAAAACGAATTGATTTACCAGATGCCAATGCCAACATTACTTGACTATCTCCAGTTGTTAGTTTTGCTTCTAATAACTCATCACCTTCTTTAATCGTAATAGCATTGATACCATTTGTTCTTGGTCTAGAATATTGTTCTAAAGAAGTCTTTTTAACTTGTCCTTTTTTAGTTGCCATTATTACATAATGACTGTTAATATATGCTTCGTCTTTTAAATCTTGTGTTACCAAGAATGCTTTTACCTTATCATCTTGTTCTATGTTGATTAAGTTTTGCATTGCTCTACCTTTGGTGTTTTTACCACCTTCAGGAATTTCATATACACGCATCCAAAATACTTTTCCTTTTTGCGTAAAGAACATCATGTATTGATGATTTGTACCAACAAATAAATGTTCTAAGAAATCTTCATTTCTAGTAGTTGCACCTTTTTGACCTCTACCTCCTCTATTCTGAACCTTATATTCTTCTAAATTTGTTCGTTTCAAATACCCAGCATTCGAAATTGTAACCACTACCTTTGTATCTGGTATCATGTCTTCAATTCTCATGTCTCCGCCAGCATATTCTATAATAGATCTGCGTTCATCTCCATACTTATCCTTAATATGCGCTAACTCTTCTTTAATAATGTCGTAACGTCTTGGTTCGTTTGCTAAAATATCTTTTAAGTCTGTTATAGTTAACATAATTGCATCAAACTCTGCGCGCAACTTATCTTGCTCTAAACCTGTTAATTGACGCAAACGCATCTCTACGATGGCTTTTGCTTGAATTTCTGTTAACTCAAAACGTACTATTAACTTCTCACGAGCTTCATCTGCATTTTTAGATGCACGAATAGTCGAAATTACTTCATCAATATTATCTGAAGCAATAATCAATCCCTCTAAAATATGCGCTCTAGCTTCTGCCTTTTTAAGATCGAATTCTGTTCTTCTAACAACAACTTCATGCCTGTGCTCAACAAAATAATGAATTAGTTGCTTTAAATTTAATTGCTCTGGTCTTCCTTTTACCAAGGCAATATTATTCACACTAAAAGAAGTTTGTAACTGTGTATACTTAAATAATTTATTTAATACGATATTAGGTATTGCATCACGTTTTAAAATATACACAATACGCATTCCGTTTCTGTCAGACTCGTCTCTAATATTCGAAATACCTTCAATTTTCTTATCATTAACCAGTTCAGCAGTTTTTTTAATCATTTCTGCTTTATTCACTTGGTAAGGAATCTCTGTAACAATAATGCACTCACGTCCCTTTACCTCTTCAACAATAGCTTTAGCACGCATAACAATACGCCCTCTACCTGTATGAAAAGCATCTCTTACACCATCATAACCATAAATAATTCCTCCTGTAGGAAAATCTGGTGCGGTAATATGTTGCATTAACTCTTCTATATCAATCTCTCTATTCTCTATATATGCTAGCGTACCATTAATAACCTCTGTTAAGTTGTGTGGAGCCATATTTGTTGCCATACCCACCGCAATACCAGAAGCACCATTTACTAATAAATTAGGAATACGTGTTGGTAAAACTGTTGGTTCTTGCAAGGTATCATCAAAATTCAAACGATGATCTACAGTCTCTTTTTCAATATCAGCCAACATGTCTTCTGATATTTTCTGCATTCTAACCTCCGTATAACGCATTGCAGCTGGTGAATCTCCGTCTACAGAACCGAAATTCCCTTGCCCATCTACCATCATGTACCGTACACTCCAGTTTTGCGCCATTCTTACCATAGAATCATACACAGAAGTATCTCCGTGCGGGTGAAACTTCCCTAAAACTTCTCCAACAATTCTTGCAGATTTCTTGTAAGACCCAGTTGCCTTAATTCCTAACTCATGCATACCAAATAAAACTCTTCTATGAACGGGTTTTAAACCATCTCTAACATCTGGTAATGCTCTTGAAACAATCACTGACATCGAATAATCGATATACGCAGCTTTCATCTGCTCTTCTATGTTAATAGGAATTACTTTTTCTCCGTCTGCCATATATATATTCTATAAATATTTATTCACTTTTTTAAAACAAGGCAAGATACTATTTCTATTAGAATTTACAAAAATATACCCGTTCTGAATTAAAGAGAGTTATCAACATTTTTTAATAATTTTTAACACCTATTTATTTGGTTGATTTTCAATAGTTTTATAAATTGTAACCGTAGTCAAACTGTCAGTTTTTTAAAGATTGGCACCTTTTTTGTAATTAAATAGAAAAAAAAAGAACTAAATTTACATCAATAGATAATATAATATGGACGATAATTTTTCACCAAAAGTAAGAGATGTAATAGCATTCAGTAAAGAAGAGGCACTAAGGTTAGGGCATGAATTTATTGGGACTGAACATTTGTTATTAGGTTTAATAAGAAAAGGAGAAGGAAAAGCAATGGAAATCTTAACTGCATTTGATGTAGATACGTTGCTATTGCGTAAAAAACTAGAACAATTAAACCCTGCATTTACAGATTCTTTGAGTAAGAAAAACTTGCATTTAACAAGGCAAGCAGAAAAAGCACTTAAAACTACTTTTCTTGAGGCAAAACTATACCAAAGTGAATCTATTGACACTGCTCATTTGTTATTATGTATTCTAAGAAATGAAAATGACCCAACAACAAAACTAATTCATAAGTACCATGTAAACTATGATGAAGCTAAGGCTTTATATAAACAACTGCATGCAGAAGATACAGAGAGTTTACCAAATAATCCAATTGCAGAAACTCCATCGGATGAAGAATTTCCTTCAGAAAAATCAAATCCTTTTGAACAATCTACAAAAGGGAAAAATATAAAAAAATCAAAAACACCTGTTTTAGATAATTTTGGTAGAGACTTAACGGATTTAGCAGAAAGAGGCAAATTAGACCCCGTTGTAGGAAGACAAAAAGAAATTGAACGTGTTTCACAAATTTTAAGTAGAAGAAAGAAAAATAATCCAATGCTAATAGGTGAGCCAGGTGTTGGTAAATCTGCCATTGCAGAAGGCTTGGCCTTAAGAATTATAGAACGTAAAGTTTCTAGAATTTTATTTGACAAACGTTTAGTTTCTCTAGATTTAGCGAGTTTAGTTGCGGGTACAAAATACCGTGGTCAATTTGAAGAGCGGATGAAGGCTTTAATGAATGAACTTGAAAAAAATGAGGATATTATTCTTTTTATAGATGAAATTCACACCATTGTTGGTGCCGGTGGCGCAACGGGTTCTTTAGACGCTTCTAATATGTTAAAGCCTGCCTTAGCCCGCGGAGAAATTCAATGTATTGGTGCAACTACTTTAGATGAATTTAGAACAAATATAGAAAAAGATGGTGCTTTAGAACGTCGTTTTCAAAAGGTAATTGTAGAGCCTACTTCCGTAGACGAAACCATTCAAATCTTACAAAATATTAAATCTAAATATGAAGAGCATCATCATGTAAACTATACAGATGAAGCGATTAATGCTTGTGTAAAATTAACAAATAGATATATGACAGACAGATACCTACCAGACAAAGCTATTGATGCTTTAGATGAAGCAGGTTCTAGAATTCATATTACCAATATTGTAGTACCTCAACAAATTTTAGAATTAGAAGCTCAACTAGAAACTGTTCGCAATCAAAAAACAAAGGCCGTAAACGGCCAGAAATACGAAGAAGCTGCAAAGTTGCGTGATGATGAAAAAAACATGGAAGCTGCATTAGATTCTGCTCAGAAACAATGGGAAGATGACTCAAAACAAAATAGAGAAATTGTTACAGAAGATAATGTTGCAGAAGTAGTTTCTATGATGACAGGAATTCCTGTGAATAGAGTTGCAGAAGCAGAAACAGAAAAATTACACGAATTACCGCAGCTAATTAAAGGAAAAGTTGTGGGACAAGATATTGCAGTAACTAAAGTAGTGAAGGCAATACAACGAAATAGAGTTGGTTTAAAAGACCCAAACAAACCTATTGGATCCTTTATATTTTTAGGGCAAACTGGTGTGGGTAAAACACAATTAGCAAAAGTACTAGCTCGTGAATTATTTGACTCTGACGATTCTTTAATAAGAATTGACATGAGTGAATACATGGAGAAATTTGCAATTTCTCGCCTAATTGGTGCACCTCCTGGATATGTTGGGTATGAAGAAGGAGGTCAATTAACTGAAAAGGTAAGAAGAAAACCATATGCTGTTATTTTGTTAGACGAGATAGAAAAGGCACATCCAGATGTATTTAATATATTGCTACAAATTTTAGATGATGGCTTTATTACAGATAGCTTAGGAAGAAAAATCGACTTTAGAAATACCATAATTATTATGACTTCTAATATTGGTGCGCGCCAATTGAAAGACTTTGGTGGCGGTGTTGGTTTTGGTACTGCTACAAAAGCAGCACAGGCAGACGAACATGCTAAATCTGTTATAGAGGGTGCTTTAAAAAAATCTTTTGCTCCTGAGTTTCTAAACAGAATAGATGACGTAATTATCTTTAACGCACTAGAAAGAGAAGACATTCATGCGATAATAGATATTGAATTAGATAAATTATTAAATAGAATATCTGATTTAGGCTATACCTTAGACCTAAGCGAAAAGGCGAAAGACTATATAGCAGATAAAGGTTTTGATAAGAAGTACGGAGCAAGACCTCTTAAAAGAGCCATACAGAAATACATTGAAGATGCTTTAGCAGAAGAAATTGTAAATTCTAAGCTCTCTGAAGGAGATACTATTAAAATGGATCTTGATGAGAAAGAAAATAAACTCACAATTCAAATAGAGAAAACTAAAAAGAAAATAGAAACAAAAACAGCATCTTAAAATTTAAAATCCTAAACAAATGTTTGGGATCTGTCTCTTATACACATCTGACGCTGCC
>CAJXTJ010000060.1 GCA_913061165.1 uncultured Polaribacter sp. | reverse complement strand
TCGTCGGCAGCGTCAGATGTGTATAAGAGACAGCAATAAAAAAGGTTAATTAAAAATTAAACAACTCTATTTAATTTTTCGAAAAGCCTAATTCTTAAATTGGTATAGCCTTTTACAGTTTCTAAATCGATAGCAATTTCTCCAGTAGCTTCTTTTATTAATTCTTCAATTTTCTTTCCAATTAAAACCCTTCTTAAATTAAAAACAACATCGTTCACTTGTTTCGATAATAAAGCCATTTTAACTTCAATCTTTTGTCCTTCCCAGTCACTTAATTGGTACTTTTCTTCATCCTCATCCATTAAAATGGAAGTAACAGTGCTTGCAATTTCTTTGTTTTGATGATTTACCAAAGCATTTATCTCTAATTTTTCAGACTGATTTAGTTGATGAATAATCTCTGTATAAATCTCTTGGAAAATAGTATTTGTAAACTCCATTTCATCGTCTTGCAAATGCACATAAATTTCTGCAGAAACATTATTATTGTACTTTCTAGACGTGAGTAATACCTTCCCTTCTTCGTCTTCACTTTCTATTTCTTCGATAAATTCTGCTTCCTTATTACCGTGTAAGAGCAAAATTTTAATAATTTCTTTCTCGAACTTTGAAATTTCATCTATTTTCTCTAATGAAACTACTCCACCTTTTACCACTCCCATTTGAGCTTGTTCTTGTGCTAAGAAATATTCCGGCGGGGGTGCATTAGGGTCTTGTTGTGTATTATTTTGTTGTCTACTAACTTTATTTTTTTCCTGAACTCCTTTGGCTATAATTTGTGCCAATTCACTAAACAAAACTCGCTCAGAAATATCCATTATTCTGGCGCATTCTTGCACATAGACCTCGCGCTGAATGCCATCAGGAATTTTAGAAATACTCATTACAATATCTCTAATTACCCCTGCTTTTTTAATAGGATCGTTGTTAGAGTCTTTTAATAAAAGTGACACTTTAAAGTTGATGAAATCTTGCGCAGAGTCTTCTAAATACTTTTTAAGTTCTTCATTAGAATGCGACTTTGCAAAACTATCTGGATCTTCACCATCAGGAAACTGAACTACTTTGACATTCATTCCTTGCTCTAGAATTAAATCAATTCCACGAATAGAAGCTCTAATTCCTGCAGCATCGCCATCAAAAAGCACAGTAATATTCTTTGTAAGCCTGTTAACCAACCTAATTTGATCTGAAGTTAATGCAGTTCCTGAAGAAGCCACTACGTTCTCAACACCAGATTGATGAAAGGAAATTACATCTGTATATCCTTCCACTAAATAACAATTATCTTGCTTTGCTATTTCTTTTTTAGCTTGAAAAAGGCCATATAAAATTTTACTTTTATGATAAATATCGCTTTCTGGAGAGTTTAAATACTTCGCTGCTTTTTTATCTACTTTTAAAATTCTACCACCAAAACCTAATATCCTGCCAGACATAGAGTGTATTGGAAATAATACACGTCCTTTAAATCGATCAAATTGTTTGTTCTCTTTTACAATGGTTAAACCTGTAGAAGCTAGATATTTTAGATCATATCCTTTTGCTATAGCTGCTTTTGTAAAAGCATCCCATTCATCTAAACAATACCCTAATTCAAATGTTTTTATAATATCATCTCTAAAACCACGTTCTTTAAAATAAGAAAGTCCGATTGCTTTTCCTTTATTAGAATTAAGCATTATATCATGAAAATAATCTTTGGCATACGTAGAAACCAAGAACATACTTTCTCTCTCGTTCATCTGAGCTTTTTCTTCACTAGACTGCTCTGTTTCTTCAATTTCTATGTTATACTTTTTTGCTAACCACTTAATTGCCTCTGGGTATGTATAATGCTCATGTTCCATTAAAAAGGAAATAGCATTACCTCCTTTTCCAGTAGAAAAATCTTTCCAGATTTGCTTCACAGGAGATACCATAAATGAAGGTGATTTTTCATCTACAAAAGGACTTAGCCCCTTAAAGTTACTTCCTGCTTTTTTAAGTTGAACAAATTCACCAATAACCTCTTCTACTCTTGCAGTTTCGAAAACACGGTCTATGGTACTTCTAGAAATCATTTTATTTTATGGTTAAGGAACATACAAATATAAGAAGAACTTCTTTTTATAAAAATAAAGATCCCATAGGCTCTAAAAACCAATGAGATCTCTTATTTAAATTGAGGCTATTTAAGAAGCTGCTCTTAATTTTTTTAAGGTAGTATTAGATAGTTTTGTCTCGGCATATTCTTTAGTTACATTAAATGTTTTTTCATCTGAACTAGGCAAATCAAACATTGCATCTGTAAAAATTGCTTCACACAAAGAGCGCAATCCTCTTGCACCTAATTTATATGCTACTGCTTTTTCTACAATGTAATTTAGTGCTCCTTCTTCAATCGTAAATACAACATCATCCATTGTAAATAACTTAGAATACTGCTTTATAATAGCATTCTTAGGCTCTGTAAGAATAGCTCTTAAGGTTTTAGCATCTAAAGGATTCATATAACTTAAAACAGGTAAACGTCCAATAATTTCAGGAATTAAACCAAAAGCTTTTAAATCTGAGGGTATAATATATTGCAACAGGTTTTCTTCATCTACTTTGTCATCGTCTAAAGATGCGCCAAAACCAACAGCTTGCATGTTTAAACGCTTACTAATAAATCTTTCGATGCCAGAAAACGCACCACCAGCAATAAACAAAATCTCTTTAGTATCTACCTCTATAAATTTTTGTTCCGGATGTTTTCTTCCACCCTTTGGCGCAACATTTACAACCGTTCCTTCTAGTAATTTTAACAATGCTTGCTGCACACCTTCTCCAGAAACATCTCTAGTTATTGAAGGATTGTCTCCTTTTCTGGCAATTTTATCAATTTCATCAATAAAAATGATACCTCTTTGTGCCTTTTCTACATCGTAATCTGCAGCTTGTAATAATTTACTTAAAATACTTTCCACATCCTCACCAACGTAACCTGCCTGTGTTAAAACAGTTGCATCTACAATAGCAAAAGGTATGTTTAGCATTCTTGCAATTGTTTTTGCTACTAAAGTTTTTCCTGTTCCGGTTTCACCTACTAAAACAATATTAGATTTTTCTATCTCCACATCGTCGTCGTCATCATTTTTTGTCTGTAATAATCTTTTATAATGATTATAAACGGCAACGGACATTGCTCTTTTCGTTTCTGTTTGACCAATAATATATTGATCTAAGAACTCTTTTATCTCTTTTGGTTTTTTTAAAGTTAAATCTTTAGACAGACTACTCGTTTTTGTATCAGAAACTTCTTCTTCTACAATACCATGCGCTTGTTCTATACATTTATCACAAATATGAGCATCTATTCCTGCAATTAGCAAGTCAGTTTCTACTTTTTTCCGTCCACAAAATGAACATTCTAAATTTTCTTCTTTCGACATTTATTTCGCTTTTAGCCCTTAGCAATATTGCTACTAGCTCATCAACATTATAAAAAGAATCTTTTTTTAAAAAATTACTTTTTATTCATTGTGTTTAACTTTTTATTAAGAGCTAAATACAAATGGGTCTTTAATTTATTACTTCTTTCTTGCTAAAACTTCATCAATCATTCCGTACGCTTTTGCCTCATCCGCTTTCATCCAGTAATCTCTATCAGAATCGTCATGTACTTTTTCTATTGATTGCCCAGAATGATTTGCAATAATTTCATACAACTCACCTTTTAACTTCATTATTTCTCTTGCAGTGATCTCAATATCAGAAGCTTGCCCCTGAGCACCACCCAAAGGTTGGTGGATCATAATTCTAGAATGCGGCAAAGCAGAACGTTTTCCTTTTTCTCCTGCACACATTAAAACAGCACCCATAGAAGCTGCCATTCCTGTACAAATTGTGGCAACATCTGGCTTAATAAACTGCATTGTGTCGTAAATACCTAAACCAGCATACACACCCCCACCTGGTGAATTAATATAAATTGAAATATCTTTATTAGCATCTACACTCTCTAAAAACAACAATTGTGCTTGAATAATATTAGCTACTTGATCATTAATTCCTGTTCCTAAAAAGATAATTCTATCCATCATTAAACGTGAAAATACATCCATTTGAGTAATGTTCATTTGACGTTCTTCCATAATATATGGCGTTAAACTACTCGTTATTTTTGTATAATTAGTGCTACTAATTCCGTGATGTTTTGTTGCATATTTTTCGAACTCTTTTCCGTAATCCATTTTCGTGATTCTTTTAGTATTTGTTTTGTAAATATAAGAACTATTATGGTAACTTTTTATTACCTTAATTGGCTAAAAAAACCTGAACTTGTTGATTCAGGTTTATATAATTGTAATATTCTAAAATAAATTTAGAATTTCGATTTGCTTATTTATAAACTTCTTTAGTAAACTCTTGGTAAGAAAGTTCTTTCGTCTTAAAGCTCATGTTCTCTTTATAGAAAGTTAATAATTTCTGACTAATTAACTGCGCTTGCAATTTTTGAGCTTCTTCTTTGTTTTGTAAAACTCTACCAGCAATTTCATTTAACTCTTTTTCTTCTGGATTCATATTCCCAAACTGTGCCATTTGAGTACGAATAAACCCTTTTGCATAGGTTCCTAACTCTGCATGGTCTATCTTAATATTGTTCTCCTTCATAATCTTTCCTTCGATTAATTGGTAACGTAAACTTTTTTCTGATTTATTAAATTCTGCAGTAGCTTCATCTGCCGTTAATGGTTTTTCACCAGCAGTTGCCAACCATTTCTTTAAAAATGCTGCAGGTAAATCAAAGGTTGTGTTTTCTACTAAATGCTCTGTTACTGCATTTAATAATTGTTGATCTCCTTGTTGCTTAAATTGATTTTCTGCATCTTCTTTAATTTTATTTCTTAATTCTGTTGCAGTAGATACACTTCCATCAGTAAATAACTTATCAAATAATTCTTTATCTAAATCTGCAGGTGTCGTTTCTGTAATTTCTTCTAATGTAAAAGAAACCGTAATATCTAAATCATGAATTTCTTCATGGGTTACTCCTAAAAGGTGCTCTAATCTGTGTGCATCTTTAAATAATTTCTTAGTATCTAAAGCAATAATAGCACCTACTTTAGCACCAATAACTTTCTTTTCGTTCTTCTTTCCGCTTAAATCGCTTACTAAAAAGGTTCCTTTTTTATTAATTTCTTTTGCTTCATTTACAAAAGTACCCGTTACGTTAGCATTTGCTACTGCCTCTTCCAAAGAAGAAACTTTACCATAACGTAATTGAATATTTTTCATTTCTTCATCTAACAGCTCTTCTGTTGCGATAATTTTATATTCGGTTACTTTCTTTTTAGATTTTAAAGCTACCGTAAATTCTGGAATTAAACCTAACTCAAACTCAAAAGACAACGTTTCTGCATCCCAATTAAAAGTCTCTTGAAGTCTTGGTAAAGGGTTTCCTAAAATCTCTAACTTCTGGGTTGCTAGATAATTATTTAAAGATTGTTGTAAAAGCTTGTTCACCTCATCCATAAGTATAGATCTACCGTGCTGCTTTTTTATCATACCCATAGGTACTTGTCCTTTTCTAAAACCAGGAATGTCTGCTTTTTTACGATAATCCGTAAGCAATTTATTTACTTTTTCTTGATAATCTTCTGCAACAATATCAATCTTTACAACGGCATTTAACGCATCTATATTCTCTCTAGTAATATTCATTTATTTGTTCTTTTATCTTAAAAAAAATGTGTTACAAAATTAATCAAAAATATTATATTTAACAAGCAATTAAGCGCTTCTCTTTAAGCTCAAAACATTACAAAGCTATATAATTATTTGAAAGAAATTGTGTTCATTTTTATCATGTTATTGGATTAATTATTAATTTACTTTTTCTCTTTTAATAGCGAAAATAATACCGATCTAAAAATAGACAATAATATACTAAAAAGTAGTGCTGCAAAAAATCCTGATACTGCAAAACCGTCTACTAATTTGTCTGCCAATAAAATTATAATTGCATTAATAACGAAGAGGAACAAACCAAACGTTACTATTGTTGCAGGCAATGTAAAGAAGATTAATAAAGGTTTTACAAACATATTTAGTAATGCAATTACTACTGCAACTATAATTGCAGAGAGAGATCCAGATACAGATACTCCTGGCAGAACAGTTGCTAAAATAATTACAGCTAAAGCAGTTAATAAAATTTTTAAAAATGTTTTCATTTTAATTCATTTAATTCTGATTACCTCAGTGCTAAAAGTGTACCAAAAAAAAAATGTGCTTTTTTGTCAGGTTCTGCAATACCAAAGTTTGTATTTAAACTCAAAAATAGTAATTTAGCTTCGCTTAAAATAAGCGCATCAAACCATATTATTTACGATTCATATGTCTCACATCCTTAAAAATAAAAACCTAGAAATTCAAATAGATTTACCTGCTGAAAATTATAATTTTTCTAGATTCGATTGGACTGGAAATATTGTGAGTGTTAAATTTAATAATATTCAATTAGCAAGCACTGAAAGTGCCACTTATGAAAATGAAATGCAGATTGGAAAAGGATTTTATAACGAATTTGGAATTGATACAGCACTCGGTTTTAACGAAGCAGCTATTGGAGGTTGGTTTCACAAAATAGGAGTAGGCTTATTAAAAAAAGACAATGAAGAATATGTTTTTAATAGAAATTACGAAATAAAACCGGCTGACTTTGAAATTAAATACACATCAAACACAATTTTAATTAGTTGTAAATCAGAATTTAATAATGGGTATTCGTATGCACTGAAAAAAGAAATTAAGTTAGAAGAGCATGGTTTTACAATCAACTATGATTTAGAAAATACAGGAGAAAAAGAAATTATTACAGATGAATATGTACATAATTTTTTAGCAATTAACAAAGAATTAATTGGACGTAATTATGTATTAAAATTCCCTTTTAAATTGATGCCTGCATTCTTTTTAGAGACCGTTAACCCCGAACAAAAAGTTACTATTGGACAAACTGATGTTACGTTTAATGATTCTCCTAAAGAGCAATTCTTTTTTAGCAATCTTACTGGTTATAAAAACGTAAAGCCACAATGGGAGTTAAAAAACCTAGAAAGTAAAATCAGTATTTCTGAAACAGGAAGCTTTCACACCAACAAAGTAAATCTTTGGGGTTGGAAACATGTAATTAGTCCAGAATTATTTATTGACGTTTCTATTGAACCCGGACAAAATGCAAACTGGACAAGGGCTTATAAAATTTCTAACTTTATATAGAAAAAGAAAAACTAAATACTACTTTGCAGCGCTGTTGCTTTGCGCTCTAATTCTAATTGAAACTCCTCCATTACTGGTTTTACCGTGCTTTCTGGTATGTCTGCCACTTTAATATACATCAAACCGTCTATTGCATTATTAAATTTCGGATCTACATTAAAAGCCACTAACCGTGCATTTTGTTTTACATATTTTTTAATTAAAACAGGAATTCTTAAAATACCAGGCTCAATTTCATCAATAATTTTATCAAACTTTTGCATGTCCGCTTTGCTCGCATCAAACACAAAATCTTTATCACCATCTTTTAGTTTTACCTTATACTCTTTCTTTGGCCTAATATACTGTGCAATATATGGATCGTAATAATGAGATTTCATAAACTCAATCATTAAAGATTTTGAGAAATCTGAAAACTGATTACTAATAGAAACACCACCCATTAGATATTTGTATTCTGGATAGCGCAATGTTACATGCACAATCCCTTTCCAAAGTAAAAACAAAGGCATTGGTTTTTGCTGGTATTCACCAATAATAAATGCTCTACCCATTTCGATGGAATTGTCCATCATTTGATGCAATTCTGGCTCTATTCTAAACAAAGTTTGCACGTAAAAACCTTTGATTCCGTATTTTTTATAAATCTCTTTTCCAAGACCCATTCTGTATGCGCCTACTAGTTTTTCTGCAACTGCATCCCATAATAATAAATGGTGATAATAATTGTCAAAGGTATCTAAATCTACCTCTTTATTGGTTCCTTCGCCAACGGCCCTAAAAGTAATTTCTCTTAACCTACCAATTTCATGAATTAAATTAGGTATGTCTTTGGCACTTGCAAAAAATACTTCGTAATTCTTGCTTTGCAGCAACCTGCTGTTTGTTTCCCTTAAAGCATCTACTTCTGCTATAAATAAAGTTGAATTTCTTTGGGGTGAAATTTCCTTAATTGCTTTTTTTATTTTAATTTTTTGCCTAGAAATTAATTTGTGCGCTTTTTCAAAAGGATTTGCCAACATATAGGTCTTCTTTCGTATAAATTCATGAAAGGCTGGCAGTGTTGTAAATTCGTTCTGATCTTTTACAGAAATGGGCTTTCCGATTCTTACTTTAATAACCCTGCCACCTTGATGCATTACTTCAGAAGGTAATTTAGCAGTTCTTAAAGTATCAGAAATTTTAGATAAAAAGTAAAATAATCTACTATTCTTAGCATGAAAATAAATAGGAATTACGGGTACGTTTGCTTTTTTAATTAATTTTACAGCACCCTCTTCCCAAGGCTTGTCTATATTTAATTTACCGTCTTTATAAGTAGAAACTTCTCCTGCAGGAAAAATACCCAAAGGTTTTCCTTCCCTTAAATGCAACAGTGCACTTTTAATTCCTGCCAAACTAGATTTCGCATCCTTTCTTGTTTCAAAAGGATTTACTGGCATTACATATGGTTTTAGTGGTGCTACTCTGTGCAGTAAAAAATTGGCAATTATTTTATAATCAGTTCTTTTTTCGATCAATAATTTTAATAATAGAACACCATCAATGCCTCCTAAAGGATGATTTGAAATGGTAATAAACGGACCCTCTTTTGGAATTCTTTTTAAATCTTCCTCAGGGATTTCAAATTTGATTTTACAAGCATCTAAAATTCCATTTAAAAAATCTAAATCTGATTTGTTTTTATTCTTGTCGTAGATTTTATTAATAGCAGAGATGCGAAGAATTCTCAAAATAATCCATCCAACAAAAGTTCCTAAAAACCCGAGTTTTTGCAAACCAATAACTTGTGAAATCTCTTTTGAGGTTACTAAAGACATAATTTATAATTAAATAGGGGTGAAAATATAATAAGAAAAATATTAATTTGTTCCTAAAACAATTTGAATTGTCTCTTTATTTACCTGTGTCAATAGTGACTTTCCTTTTACCTCGATACTGTCAATAGCTTTATTATCAAAATGACGTACCGTATATAAATCTACTTCTTTTTGAACCTCTATTTTAAACTCCTTTTTTAACTCGTTATAAAAGGCATCAAAATTATCGAATTTATTATCAATACAAACAGAAAAGCTTAATGCAGAGTTTTGTATTAAATTTACTTTTAGTTGATATTCATGTAATTTTTGAAAAATATAACTGATATTATTTTCTACCATAAACGAGAAGTCTAAAGCAGAAATTGATACCAATATTTGGTTTTTCTTCACAATAAAACAAGGAATAAAAGGCACCAATCTTATGCCTTTAGTTACATTGGTCCCAGTTTCTTTAGGGTTGATAAAAGAGCGCACTAACAAAGGGATCCCTTTTCTTTCTAAAGGTTGTAATGTTTTTGGATGAATTACAGAAGCACCATAAAAAGCCATTTCAATAGCCTCTTCATAAGAAATCTGTTCTAACAATGTAGTTTGTTCAAAAACTCTTGGGTCTGCATTTAAAACACCTGGTACATCTTTCCAGATAGTTACATTTTCTGCATCTAAACAGTATGCAAAAATACTTGCTGTATAATCAGATCCTTCTCTACCTAAAGTAGTGGTGTTTTCCGTGTCATTTGCAGCAATAAAACCTTGTGTAATATTTAATTTAGAGGCATCTAACTTCGTGCTAATAATATCTTGAGTTAGCGCCCAGTCTACTTTTGCATCTCTGTAATTGCTGTCGGTTTTTATATAATTCCGCACATCAAACCAATTATTTTCAATACCAATTTTTGTCAAGTAAGCACTTACTATTTTAGTAGATAATAATTCTCCAAAACAGATAATTTGGTCATAAACATAGTTAAATCTTTGCGATGTATTTCTTGCCAAAAACCAACTTAATTCCCCTAAAAGGATGTCTATTTCTTTATAAATAACATCATTTTCATCAAACAAGCCTTTCATTAAGTTTTTGTGGAAATCTTCAACAATACCTAATTTTTCTGACAGTTTATCTGTCTTATTGTAATAAGCATCAATTACTTCTTCAAACGCATTTGTATTTTTGCCCATTGCAGAAATTACAACTGTGGTATTTTCTATTCCTTCGCTCTGTAAAATATGAGTTATATTTTTTACTCCTTCAGCATCTTTAATAGAAGCGCCACCAAATTTAAAAACCTTCATTTTTAATTATTTTGAATAAATTTCGCTAAGTTTTCTTTGTTCATTTGCACTACAGACCAATCATTTAAATATGTTGCTCCTGTACTTTTATAAAAATCAATCGCATTCGTATTCCAATCTATCACTTCCCATGCAACCCTATTAAAATTGTTATCATTTGCATGTTTTAAAACTGCTTTATACAATGCTTTTCCGGCTCCAATTTTCTGTTTACTCTTCGTTACAATTAAGTCTTCTAAATGAATTGCACGTCCTTTCCAAGTAGAAAAGCGCTCATAAAACAAAGCAATTCCTATAATATTTTGTTCTTGCTCTGCCACAAATACTTTAAACTTAGGAGTTTCAGAAAAACCATCTCTCACTAAATCTGTTACTGTAATTTCTACAGCATCTGGTTCTTTTTCAAATACTGCCAATTCTGTAATTAAATTAAATACAGCTTGCATATCTTCTTTTTGTCCCAACCTAATTTTAAAGTCCATCTTCTTTTAATTTAAATCAAAGATAGTTTTTTAGATTTCGCAGAAAAATATTTAGCTATTTTATACGGTAATTTTTAAATTGTTTAAAATTTATATAAAAAAGATACTAAAATGGCCTAAAATTGATCACGAAATCGTTGTAGTTAATTAAATAAAAGAGCATCTTTGTACCAGTTTTTAAATGAAAAATATGGGGAGTAAAAATCAAACATTAGGGGAATTTATTATTGAAAACCAGGACTCATTTAAATATACTTCTGGTGAACTTTCTAGATTAATCAACTCTATAAGATTGGCAGCAAAAGTTGTAAATCATGAAGTAAATAAGGCAGGTTTAGTGGATATTGTTGGAGCTGTTGGGGACAAAAATATTCAAGGTGAGGAGCAGCAAAAACTAGATGTCTACGCGAATGATAAATTTATTCAGACATTAAGCAATAGAAATATTGTTTGCGGAATTGCAAGTGAAGAAGAAGATAGTTTTATTACGATTAATAGTCAAGATGAAAATAATCAGAATAAATATGTTGTTTTAATCGATCCTTTAGACGGTTCTTCTAATATTGATGTAAATGTTTCTGTGGGAACCATTTTTTCTATATACAGAAGAGTTACACCTGTTGGGACTCCAGTAAAATTAGAAGATTTTCTACAAAAAGGTAGCGAACAAGTTGCAGCAGGTTATGTTGTTTACGGTACGTCTACAATGCTTGTTTACACAACAGGACATGGTGTAAATGGTTTTACTTTAAACCCAGCAATTGGCACGTTTTATTTATCACATCCAAATATGACTTTTCCAGAAGACGGTACTATTTACTCTATAAATGAAGGAAATTATATGGATTTCCCCTTAGGAATAAAAAAATACATAAAATACTGCCAAGAAGAGGAAGGTGACAGGCCTTATACCAGTAGATATATTGGTTCTTTGGTATCAGATTTTCATAGAAATATGATCAAAGGAGGCATTTACATGTATCCAAAAGGCTCTAGGAACCCCAACGGAAAATTACGCTTACTATATGAATGTAATCCAATGGCTTTTATTGCCGAACAGGCCAATGGAACATCTTCTGACGGCTATACAAGAACCTGTCTCTTATACACATCTCCGAGCCCACGAGACCTCTCTACATCTCGT
>CAJXTJ010000059.1 GCA_913061165.1 uncultured Polaribacter sp. | reverse complement strand
CTTTAATAGTTTTACAATTGAAATTGCTTTTCACCCAAATCCTTTAATTGGAAATGTTTTTTGAAGATTAAGAAAAAGAATTATATAAAATGAATAAATCACTTTTACTTTGCTTATTGTTTTTAACAACCTGTCTTGTCTCTCAAACAAAACAAGAGAATGAGGTCTATCGTTTTGTTGAACAAAATCCCTATTTAAAAAAAGACGGACAAGAATTGTTTTTTTTACATACCAATAAAACACTTTATTTTTCAGGTGAAAAAGTTTGGTTTTCAGCCTATATATTAGATGCTCAGAAAGAAATACCTGCTATTAAGACTAAAAATTTACACATAAATTTATATGATACTAATTTTAAGCTCATTGCTCAAAAATTGTATTATGTGAAAAACGGTAAAGCAACAGGTCAATTTGAGTTATCAGGTAAACTCTCTTCTGGTAGATATTACTTACAATTAGATACAAATTGGAACAGAAACTTTGGCAAAGGAACACCTACAGAAATAGAAATAGTTAATTTAGAACAAGACTCAAAAGAAGGTTCTGAAATAAATTCATCAATTTATGTAGAAGACCCAAAAGTAAAAGTAAATGAAGTAAAACATGAATTTCTTATTCAGAGAAGTTTGAATACCCCAAATTCTGGAAGTTTTAAAATTAGAACAACTGAAAATATAGTCAAAAAATATAATGGAAATACTCTTTTTGTGGTTTTGCACAAAAATGGCCAATTAAAATCTTGTGCGCAATTAAATGTTTCAGATAAAAAAAGTTACACGGTTAACTTTAAGGAAGAATATTTTTTAAACGGCACAAACACAATTACTTTATTTGACACCAATAATGCAATTTTAGCAGAAAGACATTTTTGGAATTTTACAACTACTAAGGAAAAATTACAAATTGAAAATAAAATTATAAAAGAAGATACATTATTCGTTCATTTAAGACTTCCAAAACATTTTACAGCACCTAGTTTAAGTGTCTCTGTTTTAAATACCGAAACAGAATTAAATACGAATCAAAAAAACATACTCGATAGTTTTATTGATGTTGATTTTTTTAAAATGAATACTTCTAAACAAAAAGATACGCTTCTAAATGATAGAAAAACTAAACTATCATTTTCTAATGCATCTAATATAAAAGGCTACAAAAGAGAAGAAGGAATTACATTAAAAGGAAAAGTAAACTATAAAAAAGATAACATTAAAGGTTTTAAAATAGGCCTTTCCTCTCAAGAGAATGAAATACTTCTAGTAAACCCGTTAAACAAAAACCGTTCTTTTGAGTTTAATAACTTGTATCTAAAACACCCCACAAAATATAAATTAACATTACTAAATAAAAAAGGAGAAGATGTAGCAGCTAGCTTTTATATATATAATAATTTGTTAGCATATAAAGCAGATTCTCTAATAAAAGTAGAAAAAACTTTTTTTAAAGCAAAAAGTACAAAGCAAGATCTTTTTAAAAATAACATCCGCTTTAATAAAAATGATGGCTATGTTGAGTTAAAAGAAGTAGTAGTAAAATCTTTTGTAAACAAAGAGAAAAAAATGCGCAAAAAATATAAAAACCTTATCGGAGCCGCATTCTCTAAATTTTATATTCCTGATGAAAATTTAGGGATAGGAACTGATATTTTTTTTTATTTAGGAAATATACCAGGCCTGCGCATAAGTTACCCCCCTTTATCTAGTTCGCCTTTATTATTTAGCACAAGAGGACCTCGCTCTTTATCTGGGAGCCAGTTGGTTAACGTAAAACTAGATGGTGTCTTTTTAGGGGATGACTTATTACCATTAACGGGACTATTAACTTCAGACTTTGAAGTAATTATGGTGAACCTAAATGGAGCTGGTGAAGGCATTAGAGGAAGTAATGGTGTTGTAAATCTAATTTTAAGAACAGATGTTGAATATATACGAAAGAACAATCCTACAAAAACAGTTATCAAAGAAACTAACGGTGGTTATGAGAGTTCTTTAAAGAAATACACAAAATCTGCTATAAAATTTAATGATACGAACTTAGAACAAGCATACGGAGTAATAACATGGTTTGGTAATGTAAAAATAGACGCTACTAATAAAGCAATACTAAAAATACCTGTTTCAAAAAAACACAAAAACATTACTTTAGAAGTTAATGGTTTTGATAAAAACGGAAATCTAATACATCAAAAAATAAACATAGTAAATGAATAGGATTATAAAAACCTATTTAGTTCTGTCTCTGTAATATCATTGTGTGATGCATGATGAACAGTACTGCCATTTCTAACGACAATTAATTGAGGAGATTGGTGCATAACCTGAAATTTAACAGCAATTTCATTAGAAATATCTCTATAATTTAAGAGGTCTAAATAATAGACTTTTAAATGCTGATTTTCTTCGGTGAATAATTTTTCAAATTGCTTGATTACCATTTTACTAATTCCACATCTTGTAGAGTCTTTAAAAATAAGAACTGAAGCTGCATTAGATTCGGTTTCAATTCTCTCTAACTGCTCTAAGGAAGTTAATGGAAGCCATGTTAAATATGTTTTTTTCTCTAGTTTTTCTTCTTGCCCTTCTTTTCCTCCAAACATGTTGTTAAATATCCCCATTTTATTTTTTTAATACTTTTTTTATGACAAAGATAAGTCAAATTAAGAAAGTAAATTAATTTAAGAATTTTACTTTAATATCTTCTAAGATAATTTCAGAAACCTTTTTAAGCTGGTTCTTTTCATATTGAATATCGATGTCAATTAGAGAAACGGTACTATTTAGAGGCTTGTAATTTATATAATCTACAAAGCGAACTCCATTTTTTAAACATGCTTCTTTTAAAACTCTAAAGCGTTTCCCACCGCCATTTGTGTGGTAAGAATAGGCTAAATAATCAATTAAAAAATCTTCTTTTCCAATCCAATAAATAAAGATATCTTCAAAATCTTCTCCTCCCCGATGCTCAGAAAATGTAACTTCAATTTTATAATACTCTTTTCCTTTCAAAGTAGTAGCTTTTAGCAACTTTTTACGCACTGCTTTATCTTTTAAACCAAAAGGTAAAACAGAAAAGTAATGTACAGAGTTTATAGCATTGCTATATACAGAAACCATCGAATCTGGAACTTTAACAATTTTCTTGTTTATAAGGCGGTGAAATCCATTATTTGTTAAAACTTCTTTTATTGATGTACTGTCTTTTGTAAAGTTTCTAAACAACTGAAAACTACCATTTTTTCTAATGGCTGCATATTCTTTATCTCTAAAGTTAAAAGAAACCTCTGAATTACCAATTTTATCTGCTCCTGAAAATAAGATTGCTTTATCTATAATTTGTTCAGCAGACAATATTTTTTCACCTTGTGTACACGAGATTAGAAATAAAAGATAAAAAAAAATGAGATAACGCATTTGAATTGATTGTTAAATTGAATTCAAAATTACGTTTCTTTCTCGAATGTAAAAATGTATCTTTGTTAAAATTATAAAAGTGATTTTTGATGGTTCAAAAAAACATCAACATACAAAATAAAAAAGCCCGTTTTGAATTTGAAATTCTAGACAAGTTTGTTGCTGGAATTCAATTAACAGGAACAGAAATAAAGTCGATTAGATTAAGCCAAGCCAGAATTACAGAAAGTTTTTGCGAATTTAATGAACGAGGAGAATTGTTTATTGTAAACATGTATATTCAAGAATATCTTTTTGGTCATCATTTTAACCATAAACCTAAAAGTGAGCGCAGACTGTTATTAAATAAAAGAGAATTACGAAGCTTAAAAAAAGATGTTGAAGCAAAAGGAAATACAATTGTTCCTTTAAGACTCTTTATAAATAATAATGGTTTTGCTAAATTAGAAATTGCGCTAGCAAAAGGAAAACAAACGCACGACAAGCGTGAAGTTATAAAAGACAGAGACAATAAACGCGACTTAGCTAGAATTAAAAAGAATTTTTAACAACCTTTGTTAAAAACACTTTACATAGCCAATACAATCATCTTCGCTTTCTAGAGTTTATAAAGTATACACCTGTTAGTAGCACAGCTGAAGCTATAATGGATTGTAATGACAAACGCTCATCTAAGACATACCAGCCTAAAATCATGGCTACAATTGGATTTATATATGCAGATGTTGCTACTTTTTCGGTAGATACATTTTTTAATAAATAGTTAAAGGATGTAAATGCGACAATTCCGCCGAAGAAAATTAAAAATGCCATCGATAGTTGCACATCTTCGCTCCAATTTAACGGAGATATCCACGTTTCTTTAAAAAGTAAACTTCCGAAAAATAATAAGGTTCCAGCAGTTAACATTTGATAACCAGTGCTCACAAAAAAGTTTTTTGGTAAATCTGCTTTTGATACAAATACACTCCCATAACTCCAACTTAATACACAAGTAAAAATCATGAAAATACCTAGAACACTGCCTTCTGAGGTAGCAATGTTTTTTTGACTTACCAATAAATACATACCTAGCAAACCCAGTAAAACACCAATAATAGATTTCTTTTGCATGGGTTTTCGATCTATTAAACGCATTAAAAACAATACAAACAAGGGCTGTGTGGCAGCTAATAACGCTGCAAAGCCACTGTCTACATATCTTAATGCCCAAACAAATACCCCGTTACCATAAACTAAAAATAAAAACCCGGCAATTAATGTATTTAAGAACTGTTTTTTTGTAATGGCTATTTTATATTTTAAAATCTTTGAAATAATCATTATTAAAACACCCGCTGAAATAAAACGGATAGATGCTAAAAAAAAAGGTGGCAATGCTGTAACTGCAATTTTATTAAATAAATAGGTAGAGCCCCAAATAACATAAATTGCAAAAAAAGCAAGGACAACAAGTAATTTAGCGTTATTAATTTTCAAAAAACAAAAATTTTATAGATTAAAGAGTACTATTTTTGTCTGGTTTTTAATTCAGCTTCAATATCTTTTAAGGTGAAACCTTTTGCTTGTAATAGCATTAAATAATGAAACATCAAATCTGCAGACTCATATAAGAATAGCGCGTCGTTGTTATCCATTGCTTCAATGACAACTTCTACAGCCTCCTCACCTACTTTCTGAGCCACCTTATTAATTCCTTTAGCGAACAAAGAAGCTACGTAAGATTTATCAGTATCTTTATTTGCAATTCTTTCTGAAATGGTATCTTCTAAAGTGGAAAAGAAACCGTATTTCTGATTATTTTCCTCATTCCAACACGTATCTGAACCTTTGTGGCATGTTGGCCCATTTGGGTTTACTAAAATCAATAAAGAATCATTATCGCAATCTAGCTTTAAATCCACTAAATTCAATACGTTTCCACTCTCTTCACCTTTCGTCCATAAACGATTTTTAGTCCTAGAAAAGAAAGTAACCAATTTAGTTTCTTGTGTTTTATCAAATGCCTCTTTATTCATATACCCCAACATTAAAACATTTTTTGTTGTTGCATCTTGAATAATTGCAGGCACTAAACCGTCTTTATTTTTATTAAAATCTATTTTCATTGTCTTAATTTTAATTCCATTTTTACATCTGCAGATTCGTAATAAGAAGTTGTTATCTCTGCATGTACAAACCCAAATTCTTCATAGAGTTTTATAGCATTTACTAATTTACTACTGGTATCTAAAGTAATTAATTCAACCTCTTTTTCATGGCATATATCTATACAAATTTGCAATAGTTTTCTTCCAATTCCCAATCTTTTATATGTACCAATTACTCCTAATTTCATGATTTCAAAAGTATTGTTTTCTAACGGACTTAAAGTCACTGTTCCTACAATTTCATCATTATAATGTGCTAAAAAAATAAAACTTCCATTCTCTAAATACTTTTGTGGATTGTCTAACAAATCATCATCTGCTTTTTCATACAAACCATTAGAATGCAACCAGTCTAAAGAAATTTCTCTAAACTGTGTATGGTATTTATCTTCGAATGCCTTAATCTGCACCTCTTTCATTTTCTATTCTCTAAGTACTAAATTCTAACAGGAATAGTATGTTTTTTTAACGCTTGTTTTAAATCTAAAATAGCAATTTCACCAAAGTGAAAAACACTTGCTGCCAATGCGGCATCTGACTTACCCATTTTAAAAGTATCTACAAAGTGTTGCACCGTTCCTGCACCACCAGAGGCAATAATGGGAATATTTAACTCCGTAGATAATTTTGCCAAAGCTTCATTTGCAAAACCTGCTTTTGTACCATCGTTATTCATTGAAGTAAATAGAATTTCTCCTGCTCCACGAGCCTCTACTTCTTTTGCCCAATCAAATAAATTTAAATTTGTTGGTATGGTTCCTCCTGCTAAATGTACAATCCATTCTCCATTAATCTGCTTCGCATCAATTGCCACAACTACACATTGATTTCCAAATTTCTCTGCCAGCTCATTTACCAATTCTGGTCTTTTTATTGCCGATGAATTTATCGAAACTTTATCTGCCCCAGATTTTAATAATAAATCTACATCTGCAACCGAAGAAATTCCGCCACCAACTGTAAATGGAATATTTACTTGTTCTGCGACCTTTAAAACCATTTCTAACATCGTTTTCCTGCCTTCTAAAGTAGCAGAAATATCTAGAAACACCAATTCATCTGCCCCTAATTCCGCATACTGTTTTGCTAAAATCACTGGATCACCTGCATCAATTAAATTAACGAAATTCACACCTTTTACAGTGCGACCGTTTTTAATATCTAAACAAGGTATTATTCTTTTTGTTAACATTCGAATAGCTTTTCGCTTTGATTTTTTTAGCCATTTGCAAATTGCTAGCTGCTAAAAATACATGACTAATTATTAAGTATATATTGTTCCAATTGTTTTAAACTAATCTTTTTCTCGTAGATAGCTTTTCCAATAATTACACCTTCGCATCCATTTTCTGCTAGCCTTGGCAATTCATCAAAGGTTGAAATTCCTCCAGAAGCAATAAGTTGTACGTTTTTAACTTCGGATATAATTTTTTTATAAACCTCAAAACTTGGTCCTTGCAACATTCCATCTTTAGAAATATCTGTACAGATTACATACTGAATTCCTTTGTCTTGATACCCTTTAATAAAAGGAATCAATTCTAAAGTACTTTCTTCTTGCCATCCATTTGTAGCGATTTTTCCTCCAGCATTATCTGGATAAAAATCAGCTCCTAAAATAATTTTTTGTGCTCCATATTTTTCAATCCAGCTTTCGAAAATAGCACTATTTTTCACAGCAATACTTCCTCCTGTAATTTGATGTGCACCAGAATTAAAAGCAATTTCTAAATCTTTATCAGATTTTAAACCACCACCAAAATCAATTTTTAAACTGGTTTTACTCGCAATCTGTTCTAACACTTTATAATTCATAATCTGGCTAGCCTTTGCGCCATCTAAATCTACTACATGTAGATATTCAATACCTGCAGCTTCAAACTCTTTTGCAACTTCTAACGGACTTTCATTATAAATTTTCTTTGTACTATAATCTCCTTTTGTTAAACGGACACATTTTCCGTCTATAATATCTATGGCTGGTATAATTCTCAAAATAGTTTTAAGTTTTTAGTTATCGGTTTTTAGTGCTAAAAAATTCTTTAATAATTGCTCGCCAGCTACACTACTTTTCTCTGGATGAAACTGTACTCCATAAAAATTATCTTTCTGCAATGCAGCTGCATAAGAAGTTTCATAAGTTGTAGTTGCAATGCTTTCTTTGCAGTTTTCAGCATAAAAGCTATGCACTAAATACATAAATTCTTTTTCTTTAACTCCTGTAAACAAATCAGACTTTAAATTAGAAACTGTATTCCAACCCATTTGAGGCACTTTTACAGCATTTGAAAAACGTTTTATCTCAACATCAAAAATTCCTAAACCTTTTGTATTTCCTTCTTCAGAAAAGTTACACATTAATTGCATGCCCAAACAAATACCAAGAACAGGTTGTTTTAATGTTGGAATTATTTTGTCTAAACCACTTTCTCGTAACATTTTCATTGCAGAACTTGCTTCACCAACTCCAGGGAAAATTACTTTATCTGCAGTTTTTATCTCATCAATATTATTTGATAAAATAGCGTCTATACCTAAACGTTTAAAGGCAAACTGAATGCTTTTAATATTCCCGGCACCGTAATCTATAATTATTAATTTCATTCTTTCACTATTATCAATTAGCAAATGGCTAATATCTAAGAACTATTTTATAACATTCCCTTTGTTGAAGGCAAAAACATCTTGTTAGCATCTCTTTTTACCGCCATTTTCATTGCTTTTGCAAATGCTTTAAAAATTCCTTCAATTTTGTGATGTTCGTTCGTCCCTTCTGCCTTAATATTTAAATTACATTTTGCACCATCTGTAAATGATTTAAACAAATGAAAGAACATTTCTGTTGGCATGTCTCCAATTTTCTCTCTTTTAAAATCAGCTTCCCATTCTAGCCAATTTCTACCACCAAAATCTACAGCAACTTGCGCCAAACAGTCGTCCATTGGTAGGCAAAATCCATATCTTTCAATTCCTAATTTAGAGCCCAATGCTTTGTTGAACAATTCTCCGAAAGCAATCATAGTGTCTTCTATAGTATGGTGTTCGTCAACTTCTAAATCGCCATCCACTTTAATCGTCAAATCCATATTACCATGTCTACCAATTTGATCTAACATATGATCGAAAAACGACAACCCTGTGCTGATCTCATTTTTACCAGAGCCATCTAAATTTAATTTGATATAAATTTTAGTCTCGTTGGTATTTCTAGTAATTTCTACAACTCTGTCTTTTAATTTAAGAAAATTATAAATTTCTGACCAATCTGTGCTTGTAAGTGCTATACAATCTACTATTTCTTGTTTAGATGTTTCTATTTCATTCGCACCTAACTCTACATTTTCAGACAAATAAATACCTTTAGCACCTAGGTTTTTTGCCAATTCCATGTCTGTAATTCTATCACCCAAAACAAAAGAATTCTCCAAATCATATTCTTCTGAAAAATACTTGGTTAATAAACCCGTTCTTGGTTTTCTTGTTTCCGCATTCTCATGAGGAAAACTTTTATCTATGAGAATTTCAGAGAAAACAACACCTTCTTTTTGAAAAGCCGAAACTACTTTGTTCTGTGCCGGCCAAAAAGTAGCTTCAGGAAAACTATCTGTACCCAAACCATCTTGATTGGTAACCATTACCAGCTCATACTCCAATTCTGAAGCTATTTTTGCCATGTATTGAAACACTTTTGGATAGAATTCTAACTTCTCTAGACTGTCTAACTGATAATCTACTGGCGGCTCTAAAACTAACGTTCCGTCTCTATCTATAAATAATACTTTTTTACTCATATCTAACATGTTAACTTTCAGGTTTTAAAAACCTTAAAATGTTTTAATTTTTATTGAATGGACTTTAAAGCCTTTAACAAAATTTGATTTTCTTCGCAGATACCAACACTTATTCGTAAACAATTTTCGCATAAAGCTTCTGTTGTTCTGTTTCTAACCACTACACCGGCCTTTAATAATTGATTGTAGCGTTTTGTTGCATCATCTACTTTAATTAAAAGAAAGTTACCATCTGAAGGATATACTTTCTCAATATAACGAACACAACACTCTAATTCTTGATGTAATCGCTTTCTTTCACTTACTAATTGCGCAACTTCATTTTGAATTACTTCCATCTCCTGAAGCCTCTTAATTGCTCTTTGTTGCGTTAATTCATTTACATTATACGGCGGTTTTATAGTATTTAAAACTGCAATAATTTCTCTTGACGCGTAACAAGCTCCCAATCGAATTCCTGCCAAACCATATGCTTTTGATAAGGTTTGAATTATAACAAGATTCGGATATTTATCTAAATTTTTTAACCAGCTTTCTTTCGCTGAAAAATCAATATATGCCTCATCTAAAACCACTAAACCTTTAAACTTTAACAACAATTCTCTTATGATAGTTTCGCTAAAACTATTACCTGTTGGGTTATTTGGAGAACATAAGAACAAAATTTTGCTATTTTTATCTGCTACTCCTATAATCTGTTTTACTTGTGGCTGAAAATCTTTATTTAATAAGATCTTTTTATTTTCCACAGCATTTATATTTGCTAAAACACTATACATACCATATGTTGGTGGTAACGTAATAATATTGTCTTCATTAGGTTCACAAAAAGCTCTAAAAATTAAATCCAAAACTTCATCACTTCCATTTCCTAATAGCAGATTACGGGTGTCAATTCCTTTAATTTCAGAGAGTAATTTTTTTACATTATTCTGGTTAGGATCGGGGTATCTATTTACGCCATTCTCAAACGGATTTTCATTGGCATCTAAGAAAATCATTTCTGATACATTGGCATCTTTATACTCATCTCTTGCAGAAGAATATGGCTTTAGAGACTTAATGTTCCCTCTAATAAGATTATTTAAATCAAAATTTGATTTCATATTATAAAAACTTTAAAAAATTCAGTCGAACCTTAAAATATTATTTTAAATCATTTAAACGCAATGTAACTGCATTTTTATGCGCTTGTAAACCTTCTGTTGCAGCCATAATTTCAATAGACCTCCCAATATTTTTTATGCCTTCTTTTGAAATTTCTTGAAAAGTAATTGCCTTTGTAAAACTGTCTAAATTTACACCAGAATACGATTTTGAAAATCCGTTTGTTGGCAGCGTATGATTTGTACCTGAGGCATAATCTCCTGCGCTTTCTGGAGTATAATTTCCTATAAACACAGAACCTGCATTTTCTATATTATCTATGTAAAAATTGTTATTATTTGTACAAACAATAAAGTGTTCAGGACCATATTCATTAATCAAATCTAAAGCAATTTTATCATTTTCAACAAAAATAGATTTCGAGTTCGTTATCGCTTTTTGAGCAATTCCTAGTCTTGGTAAGTCTAAAATTTGCTTTTCTATTTCTATTGCTACCTCATTAATTAATTCTTTTGAAGTTGAAACTAAAATAACTTGAGAATCTGCACCATGTTCTGCTTGACTTAGTAAATCTGAAGCCACATAACTTGCATTTGCACTATCATCCGCAACAATTAATAACTCACTTGGTCCTGCTGGCATGTCTATTGCAACACCATGTTTGGTTGCTAACTGTTTTGCAACGGTTACAAATTGATTTCCGGGTCCGAATATTTTATAAACCTGCGGAATCGTTTCAGTTCCAAAAGTAAATCCTGCAATTGCCTGAATACCTCCCACTTTTACAATTTTTGTTACACCACATAAATTAGCTGTGTATAATATTGCTGGGTGAATTTCTCCATTTTTATTAGGCGGTGAACATAAAACAATTTCTTTACAGCCTGCAATTTGAGCAGGAATTGCCAACATTAAAACTGTTGAAAATAAAGGTGCCGTTCCGCCAGGAATATACAAACCCACTTTCTGAATGGGTCTTTTTTCTTGCCAACAAGAAACACCTTTTGTAGTTTCTACAATTACTTTTTTAGTTTTCTGTGCAAGATGAAACTTTGTAATATTTTCTTTTGCAAAATTAATTGCTTCTTTTAATTCCTCTGAAACGGTATCTATTGCCTCTTTAATTTCCAATGCTGAAACTAAATTAGAATCTAAAGAAACACCATCGAATTTTTTAGTATACCTAGCAACAGCAATATCTCCATTTTTTTGAATGTCTGTAAAAACTTCATTTACAGTACCTTCAATGTCGTCCACTTTTTTTGTGGGTCTTTCTAAGATTTTATTCCAATCTTTTTGCTGCGGATTAAAAATTGTATTCATTTTATAAAACCATTTTTTCAATAGGACACACTAAAATACCTTCTGCTCCATTTTCTTTTAACCCGTCAATAATTTCCCAAAACTGATTTTTAGAAATTACTGTGTGCACAGAGCTCCAACCTTTTTCTGCCAATGGTAAAACTGTAGGACTGCGCATTCCTGGTAACAAATTTAGAATGACATCTAGTTTGTCATTCGGTGCGTTTAATAATATGTATTTAGAATCTCTTCCTTTTAAAACAGATTGTATTCTAAATTGAATTT
>CAJXTJ010000058.1 GCA_913061165.1 uncultured Polaribacter sp. | reverse complement strand
ATCTACACGTAAGGAGTCGTCGGCAGCGTCAGATGTGTATAAGAGACAGCTTATCTACAACTTCTCCGTTTTTAAATATTAGAACCGTTGGTATATTACGTACTCCGTATTTGGCAGCAAATTCTTGATTTGCATCAACATCTACTTTTCCAACAATAGCCTTCCCATCATATTCAGCATGAATTTCATCAACAATTGGTCCAACCATTCTGCAAGGTCCACACCAAGCTGCCCAAAAATCTACCAATACTGGTTTGTCAGATTTTAATACTAATTCTTCAAAATTTGCGTCTGTAATCTCTAATGCCATTCTTTATATTTTTAGTTATTGTGTCAATTTCGCATCACAAAAGTAATCATTTTATTTACGTTCTTGTTTTCAAAAAATTACTTTTTCTTATTTCTCTATAAATAGACTTTATGCTTGCAAATAAGGAGTTTATATATAATTTAAAATAATTCGGATGCTATTGCATGAATGTTATCACTTTTCCCCATTGAATAATAATGTAAAACCGGCACTCCTGCTGCCAATAACTCTTTAGATTGCTGAACTGCAAATTCTATACCCACTTTTCTTACGTCTAAATTTGTCTTACATTTTTCTACTTCTCTTATTAAGTGCTCTGGCAAATCTATTCTAAATACTTGTGGCAATATTTGTAAATGACGTTTTACTGCTAATGGCTTAATTCCTGGTATAATAGGTACATTAATACCCATTTCTCTTGCCGCTTTTATAAATTCAAAATATTTCTGATTATCAAAAAACATCTGCGTAACCACATAATCTGCACCTGCATCTACCTTTTCTTTCAAACGTTTTAAATCTGTTTGCAAAGACGGTGATTCTAAGTGTTTCTCTGGGTATCCAGCAACTCCAATACAAAAATTAGACGTATCCGCTGCTTCTATTACATCATGTAAATACTTGCCTTTGTTTAGGTTCTTAATCTGATCAACCAACTGCGTTGCGTATTTATGACCATCTTTAGAAGCTTCAAAATATTTTTGATGACTCATCGCATCTCCACGCAATGCCATTACATTGTCTATTCCTAAATAATGACAATCTACCAGTAAATACTCTGTTTCTTCTTTTGTAAACCCTCCACACAATACATGTGGTACTGTATCTACATCATATTTATGCTTTATGGCAGCACAAATACCAACCGTTCCTGGCCGCATTCTAGTTATTTTCCGATCTAATAATCCCTCTTTTTTTAAGTACACATATTCCTCTCTAGAGGTAGTTACGTCTATAAATGGCGGATTAAACTCCATCAAAGGGTCTATATTATTATATAATTCTTGAATATTATTTCCCTTTTTTGGCGGAATAATTTCAAAAGAAAATAATGTTTTACCGTTTGCTTTTTTAATGTGTTCTGTAATTTTCATATCTCCTAAATATATTTCAGTATCTTTTATCTTTGGGCGTTCCCAAAAGGGTCGCGCTTTCCACTATATCTTTTTCTCGTTCCTCCAAAAAGGATGCCGCTGCAATCACTAACGCAAAACGCACCCTTACGTATATAGACCTCACATATTTTTAAAACCCATGAGGTCTTCAACTATTCTTCAGCTAAATTTGGGTACAACCATTTTTCAGCTTTCTCTTTTGTAATTCCTTTTCGTATCGCAAAATCGGTTACCTGATCATCCGTTATTTTTCCTAAACCAAAATATTTTGCTTCTTTATTTGCAAAATAATATCCAGAAACTGCGGCGGCTGGCCACATGGCTAAACTTTCTGTAAGCGTAACACCAATATTTTCTTCAACTTTTAAGACTTCCCAAATGGTTTCCTTTTCTAAATGATCCGGACACGCAGGATATCCTGGCGCAGGACGAATGCCTTTATAGCTTTCTTTAATTAAATCGTCATTTGTTAAACCTTCATCGCTATCATAACCCCAATGCCTCGTTCTCACTTGTTTGTGTAAATATTCTGCCAATGCTTCTGCAAAACGGTCTGCAATTGCTTGTGCCATAATTGCATTGTAATCGTCTTCTTTTACCTTGTAACTGTCTGCTAATTCTTGTGCACCATAAATAGCCACGCAAAAAGCACCCATATAATCGGTTTTATTGGTTTCTTTTGGTGCTATAAAATCTGCTAATGCAATATTGGGAATGCCTTCTCGCTTTTTTAATTGCTGCCGCAACGTTCTAAATACCCCTATTTCTTTTCCTTTTTTCTGAATAGAAATATCATCTTCATTAATAGTATTTGCTTCAAACAAACCAAAAATTGCTTTTGGCTTTAATAATTGCTTTGCAATAATTTCTTTAATCATTGCTTGCGCTTCAGCATACATAATCGTTGCTTGCTCACCAACAACCTCATCTGTTAGAATATCTGGAAATTTTCCATGCAAATCCCAGCTTCTAAAAAACGGACTCCAATCTATAAACGGAACCAATTCTTTTAAGCTTAGTTGTTCTAAAACTTGAATCCCTAACTCTTTTGGTTTGCATATTTGAGACGTTTCCCAAGCTATTTTATACTTCTTCTTGCGCGCTTCTTTTAAAGAGATATAGTTTTTTTCTTTCCCTCGTTTTAAAAACTTAATTCTAAATTCGTCATAATCTTTCTTTAATTTTGCGGTGTATAAATGACTCGTTTTCTTATTCAATAAATCTCCCACAACCGTAACTGCTCTCGAAGCGTCATTTACATGCACTACCGCATTTGTGTATTGTGTATCTATCTTTACAGCAGTATGCGCTTTTGAAGTAGTTGCACCGCCAATTAACAATGGAACTTTAAACTCTTGACGTTCCATTTCTTTGGCTAAATACACCATTTCATCTAACGAAGGTGTTATCAAGCCACTTAAACCAATAATATCTACGTTCTCTTTTTTAGCAGCTTCAATAATTTTTTCTGGAGCAACCATGACTCCTAAATCTACAATCTCATAATTATTACAACCCAAAACAACACTCACAATATTTTTACCAATATCATGCACGTCTCCTTTTACCGTTGCCATTAAAATTTTACCTAATGCCTTTTGTTCTTCTCCTTTGTCTTTTTCAATAAACGGATTCAAATACCCTACTGCCTTCTTCATTACACGAGCAGATTTTACTACTTGTGGCAAAAACATTTTTCCTGCTCCAAATAAATCTCCTACTACATTCATTCCAATCATTAAATGCCCTTCAATTACTTCAATTGGCTTTTCAGATTCTTGTCTTGCTGTTTCTACATCTTCAATAATAAAAGCATCAATTCCTTTTACCAGCGCATGCGTAATTCTATCTTGAATAGGGTTTTCTCGCCACGATAAATCCAACCCTTTTTCTACTTTAGAACCTTTTACCGTCTCGGCAAAATCTAATAACCGTTCTGTAGCATCTTCTCTTCTATTTAAAATAACATCTTCTACACGTTCTAATAAATCCTTCGGAATGTCATCATAAATCTCCAACAAAGCAGGGTTTACAATTCCCATATTCATACCTGCCTGAATTGCATGATACAAGAACACAGAGTGCATTGCTTCACGAACACCATCATTCCCTCTAAATGAAAACGACACATTACTTACACCTCCACTTACCGAAACATTTGGCAAATTTTGTCTTACCCAGCGGGTTGCTTCAATAAAATCGATGGCATTTCGTTTGTGCTCGTCCATTCCTGTGGCTACAGGAAATATATTTAAATCGAAAATAATATCTTCGGAAGGAAAATTAACAATATCTACCAATATAGTATACGAGCGTTGCGCTATTTCTATTCTTCGTTCATAATTATCTGCTTGCCCGGTTTCATCAAAGGCCATAATAATTACTGCTGCTCCGTATCTTTTTATTTGTTTTGCTTCCCAAATAAACTTCTCTTCACCTTCTTTTAAAGAAATAGAGTTTACAATAGATTTTCCTTGAACAACCTGCAAACCTGCTTCTATAATTTCCCATTTAGAACTGTCTATCATAATAGGCACTCTACAAATATCTGGCTCTGCAGCAATCAAATTTAAAAAACGAACCATCGCTTCTTTTCCGTCAATTAAACCGTCGTCAAAATTAATATCAATAATTTGTGCGCCTCCATCTACTTGATGTCTTGCAATATCTAACGCTTCATCGAATCTTTCTTCTTTAATTAAGCGTAAAAATTTTCTTGAACCTGCAACATTTGTTCGTTCTCCTACATTGGTGAAATTGCTGTTTTCATTCAGAACCAGCGGCTCTAAACCTGACAAATGCATATACTTTGTTTGTTTTACTTTCATTAGTTAGCAGTTTCTAGGTTTATATTTGCTAGCAATATCTGCTATTACTCTAATATGTTCTGGAGAGGTACCACAGCAACCCCCAATAATATTTATCAAATCTTTCTTTAAATATTCTTCAATCTGCTCACCCATTTCCTCTGGTGTTTCATCATATTCTCCAAAAGCATTTGGCAAACCTGCGTTTGGATGCGCAGAGATTGCAAAGTCCGTTTTATGAGCAATTGCCTCTAAATGAGGTTGTAATAAATTGGCACCTAAAGCACAATTAAATCCTATGGATAGCAACGGAATGTGAGAAACAGAAATTAAGAACGCTTCTGCTGTTTGACCAGATAATGTTCTACCAGATGCATCTGTAATCGTGCCGCTTAACATTATTGGAATATCGATATTCCTCTCCTCTTTTACTTCTTCTATAGCAAACAAAGCTGCTTTGGCATTTAAGGTATCAAAAACAGTTTCTACCAATAGTACATCTACACCACCATCTATTAGAGCTTCTACCTGTTGTTTGTAAGCAATTCTTAAATCGTTAAAAGTAACGGCTCTGTACCCAGGATCATTTACATCTGGAGACATGCTTGCAGTTCTATTTGTTGGGCCGATTGAACCCGCTACAAAACGTGGTTTGTGCGGTTCTTTTACTGTAAATTCAGCAGCAACTTCCTTGGCAATTTTTGCAGATTGGTAGTTTAGTTCATATACCAAATCTTCTAATTGATAATCTGCCATTGCAATAGTAGTACCAGAAAAGGTATTGGTTTCTACAATATCTGCACCTGCTTCAAAGTATTTTCTGTGAATAGTTTTAATAGCTTCTGGTTGTGTAATAGACAACAGATCATTGTTCCCTTGAAGCGGAGTTGGATAGTCTTTAAAACGTTCTCCTCTAAAATCTTCTTCGGTAAATTTATAGGCTTGCAGCATGGTGCCCATGGCGCCATCGAGCACTAATATTCTATTTTTTATTTCTTTTGTAATTTTTGACATTTTTTGATATTTTTATCAATATATGTCATCAGGAAAGGTATTTCTTTCTCTGTTATCTGTCAAGTTAAAAACTTGTAGAATGTAGCACCTTTCTCAAAATAATGAGAGGTTGCCAAGGCTTCAACGGGTCTAATCCCTCTGCCTTTCGTGATAACGTAATCAATAAGTTTATGAACTGAGCAACAAAGAAACGGATTATTTCTTTATTTGCATAATTATAGGCTTTTTAAATCTATTAGCACTCAAACAGTGCAGAAGACAAATAGCGATCTCCTCTGTCGCAAACAATGGCAACAACCACACCTTTCTCTAATTTTTCTGCTACTTTTATAGCAGCTAACACAGAACCCCCACTACTCATTCCTGCAAAAATACCTTCTTCTGAAGCTAATCTTTGTGTCATTGCTTTGGCTTCTTCTTCACTAACCTCTATTACCTGGTCTACCTTAGTTGCATTATAAATTGCTGGTAAATACTCTTGAGGCCATTTTCTAATTCCAGGAATCTTAGCACCTTCTTTTGGTTGTGCACCAATTATTTTAATGTTCTTATTTTGTTGTTTTAAGAAATCTGAAACCCCCATGATAGTTCCTGTAGTGCCCATTGCAGCAATAAAATGAGTTACCTCCCCTTCCGTGTCTCTCCAGATTTCTGGTCCTGTTGTTTTATAGTGTGCTTTAGAATTGTCTGTATTATCAAACTGATTTAATCTAAAATATCCTTTTTTATATTTTAAATCTAAAGCGTGATCTCTAGAACCCTCAATTCCTAATGCTGCAGGAGTTAAAATAACCTCTGCACCATAAGCACGCATTGTCTTAACTCTTTCTATAGTTGAGTTTTCTGGCATTACCAATACCATATTCACCCCTAAAACCTTTGCCATTAAAGCCAATGCAATTCCTGTATTTCCGCTAGTTGCCTCGACTAAGGTATCTCCTATCTTAATATTATTTCTTTTTAACGCTTGAGAAATCATATTATAAGCAGCTCTATCTTTAACGCTTCCCCCAGGATTATTCCCTTCTAGTTTTAATAATAGCGTAACTCCTTCTTTTTTAAAAATATGTTGCGCTTCCACCAAAGGTGTATTTCCTACGAAGTCTATGATACTTTTTGTCTTCATATTCTTAATCTCTTTGAAAAATTTTATTTTCTGACTGCACAGTAACTACCGTATTTACAGGTGTAGACTCCATAATACAAACATTTGCACCAATAACGGAGTTTTTACCAATAACCACGTCACCCCCTAAAATAGTTGCATTTGCATAAATAATAACGTTATTCTCTATGGTAGGATGTCTTTTTATAGAAGCCATATTTTTCTTTACTTGCAAACCACCCAAAGTGACTCCTTGAAAGATAGTAACATTATTTTTTATAATCGTAGTTTCTCCAATTACAATACCGGTAGCATGATCAATAAAAAAAGAATCTCCAATTTCTGCTCCTGGATGAATATCTGTTCCTGTTGTGCTATGGGCAAACTCACTCATCATTCTTGGTAGAATATTAATTTCTTGTTTTAATAATTGATTGCTTAATCTGTAAACCGCAATCGCATAAAAACCAGGATATGCTAAATACACTTCTCTTAAACTTTTTGCTGCAGGATCGCTATTTAAAAATGCCAAAGCATCTAAGTCTAACTTTCTTCTTATTTCTATGAAAGATTTTTGAAAATCTAACCAAAAGCAATCTTTATTTTCAATGGATAATCGTTCTAAAATCTTAAAGAATAATTGTTTTGTTTGAACACCGTTTTCCTGTTCATAATTGGTATCAAATAAACAATTAATCAACCCTTTTGTAAAAGTTTCTACCGCATCTCTTAAACACATGCTATAATTTGTAAATGTATTTTTGTGTGCTACTTCTTCCATATAATTGTTTATGATTCTGGAGCCAATATTACTTCTAAACCATTAATTTCTGGGGTCATTTGTATTTGACAACCCAATCTACTATTGTCTTCTACATGGAAAGCTTCTGCTAACATTGCATCCTCATCATCTGATATTTCGGGTAATTTATGATCTGATGTTACATAACATTGGCAAGAAGCACACATTGCCATTCCGCCACAAATACCAATAGTTCCTTCTTCGGCTAATTCATATGAACGCACAATTTCCATTAGGTTCATTGCCATATCTGTTGGTGCAACTACATCATGTGTTGCGCCATTTCTATCTGTTATTTTTATGTTGATGTCTTGCATCTATTTATCTTTTATTACTATTGTATGCAAAGTTACGTAAACCATCTAAAAAAACAAGCTATTCTATCGCTTTAACAACTGCCTTTGGCGCTTCTTTGCGTGTACCATCAAAACCATCTACACCTCCCACTGTTGTATATTTCATAACATATTTTTTATTTGGGAAGATTCTCTTATAGGCGCTCTGACACATTAATGTTGCTTCATGAAAACCACAAAGAATTAATTTTAATTTCCCGGGATACGTGTTTACATCTCCAATAGCATATACTCCGGGTATGTTTGTTTGATAATCTAGCGCGTTGTCTACCTTAATGGCATTCTTCTCAATACTCAATCCCCAATTACCTATTGGACCCAACTTAGGCGACAAACCAAACAACGGAATAAAATGATCTGCATCTACAATAAACGCATTCTCCCCTTTCTTTTCTACTGCAACTCCTGTAACCTTATCGGTTCCTAAAATTCCTTTCACCTCTGCAGGTGTAATTAATCTAATTTTCCCTAAGTTCTTTAATTCTTGTACTTTTTCTACAGAGTCTAAAGCGCCTCTAAACTCATTTCTTCTATGAATTAAAGTTACTTCTGAAGCAATATTAGATAAAAAAATTGCCCAATCTAAGGCAGAATCTCCACCACCAGAAATCACTACTTTTTTATCTCGATATAATTCTGGTTCTTTAATAATATATTCTACACCTTTATCTTCAAAATCTGCAAGATTAGGTATCAAGGGTTTTCTTGGCTCAAAACTTCCTAAACCACCAGCAATAGCTACAATTTTTGCATGGTGTTTCGTCCCTTTATTAGTAGTTACAATAAACGTCTCGTCTTCTTGCTTTTCAATAGTTTCTGCTCTTTCACCTAAGGTAAAACCTGGTTCAAATTGCTTGCTTTGTTCTATTAGTTTTTGTGTTAAATCTCCTGCTAAAATCTCTGGATATGCCGGAATATCATAAATTGGTTTCTTCGGGTAAATCTCAGAACATTGTCCTCCAGGCTGAGGTAAAGCATCAATTAAATGACATTTTAATTTTAATAAACCTGCTTCAAACACTGTAAATAATCCTGTGGGCCCTGCGCCAATAATTAGTATATCTGTTGTAATCATAATTTTTAATATTTGTCATTACGAGGAAAGATGACGAAGTAATCTCTATTTTAAATTAACAGATTGCTTCACTTTGTTCGCAATGAGAGTTGCTATTTTTTATTTCTCAACCAAACTTTTTGTAAACTCGTTAAGTTTTTCTACTTTTTCCTCAAAGTTTCCTTTGATCGTTTTTCTATATTCATTTAAATTCTTTACGAAATCATCTATATTTTCTGGAATTACATCTTCAAAAAACTGTCGCAATCTTTTGGCAGTTGTTGGCGATTTCCCGTTCGTAGAAATGGCTATTTTTACATTTCCTTTGGTTACAATTCCGCCCATATAAAAATCGCAATATGGCGGATTATCAGCAACATTTACCAATTTAGAAACAGCTCTGCAATCTTGCCAAACTTGCACATTAATTTCTGGAACATCTGTTGTTGCGACCACCATATGCTTTCCTTCTAAATAGCCTTTATTGTAAGTGTCTTTAACAAGTGTAACGCAGCCCTTTTTAGCCAAGTTTATAGTACCTTCTCTAAACATAGGCGACACCATGGTAACATGTGCATCTGGACTCGATTTTAACAAAAAGGTTAATTTCTCTTCCGCAACATTACCACCACCCACAATAAGCACATTTAAGTTTTTTGCTTTTAAAAAAATAGGATATAAATTATTTCTTTCCATAAAACACCGTTATGCAATTAATGTTTCCGAATATGCGGCTTGAATATTTACGAACGCTGCTCTATGCTTTACAACTTCGCCTAAAATAATAATTGCAGGATTGCTTAACTCATTTTCTTTTACAACTTCTAAAATTGTATCTACCGTTCCAATACCTACTTTTTCATTACTTCTTGTTCCGTTTTGAATAATCGCAACGGGTAAATCATTTTTATTTTCTAATTGAAACAACTTTATAATTTCAGATAATTTTCCCATTCCCATTAACACAATTACTGTTGCATTAGATTTTGCTGCAAGCGCAATGTCTTTTGATAATTTATGTTCTTTTGTAGTTCCTGTAATTACCCAAAAACTTTCTGCACTTCCACGTTTTGTTACTGGTATGTTTTGAGATGCCGGAACCGCCAATGAAGACGAAATTCCAGGAACCATAGCTGTTGCTATTCCAAAACTTGCTGCATATTCCATTTCTTCTGCACCTCTGCCAAAAATAAAAGGATCTCCTCCTTTTAGGCGTACTACATGGCCGTGTGTTTCTGCCCTTGCAACAATTAAATCGTTAATTTGATCTTGCTGATAAGTATAACAACCCCTGCGTTTTCCCACAAAAATTATTTCTGCATTCGGATTTACAAAGTCTAACAATTCTTCATTTACCAGCGCATCATACAAAACAACATCTGCTGTTTTTAAAACTTTAATCGCTTTTAAAGTAATTAGATCTACATCGCCAGGCCCGGCACCAACCACTGTTAATTTTGGAGTTTTGAATTTCATGATTTTTAGATTACACTTTTAACAAAAATATTAGATAACGCTCTAAATATTTGCACTTTTTTCAATAAATTTTCAGAATCGTTGATGTATTGTGAACAAAACTCTTTATTAGGTGTGTTTTTATTAATCTGATAAATTAACTCACTAAAAGTTGTGTTTAACTCAATTTTGCCTGAAGCAACAAAAAACTCATCAAATTGAGCAATAATACTTGCGTGTGTATTGGTCTTTTTATTTTCTGCTAACAACATAGCTTTAGATGTATTTACCAAAGATTGATATGCATAATATATGGCTCCTGAATACACTTCGTTTTCAAAAGCTTCTCTTGCATTCTCAATTTTCTCTTGGCTTTCTAAAAATAAAGTTGCAATTAAATCGATCACAACACCTGCGCACTCACCAATTCCTATTTCTTTTACATACTTACCTTCTTCTCCCCAATCAATGAAATCTTCTTGCGTTAAATTAGAAACGTCTTGCAAATCATTTAAGAAATTATAAAAATACTTTTCTCCTTTTTCTTTGTAATAGGTAACAAACGGCTTTCCATTCGCATTTGCTTCAAAATCATTTAAAACTCTACGTAAAGCTTCAGGACCTCTTTTACTAGGTACTTTTACAACTTTATCTGCAAATGCACCATTTCCATTTCCTAAATTACCACCACCTAATAAAACTTGTAATGCGGGTGCTACCAATTTTTCTGGTGTTCTTACCGTCATTCCCTGAAAACCAATATTTGCCATATTGTGTTGGCCACAAGCATTCATACATCCACTGATTTTAATCACTAAATCTGAGTTTTCTAGATACTGAGGATATTCTGCAGCAATCACTCTTTCTAACTCTGCTGCTATCCCTGTGCTACTTGCAATTCCTAAATTACAGGTGTCAGTTCCTGGACATGCTGTGATATCTACTGCCTTGTTATAACCTGGTTCTACAAAACCTAATTTATCTAATTCAGTATAAAAAAATGGCACAATATCTTCTTTTACAAAAGGAATAAGCATATTTTGACGCAATGTTAAACGAATTTCTCCGGCAGCATAGGTTTCTACTAAATCTGCTAATAATCGTGCTTTATCTGTATAAAAATCACCTAATAAAACTTTAATTCCGATTGCAACAAACCCTTTTTGTTTTTGAGGAATTAAGTTTGTAGATTTCCACAAATCAAAGGCTGCTACTTCTTTTATTTCTACTTCTGGAGCTTCAATTGTAACTGGTTTTGATGTTACATAAGATGCTGCATCGATAGCAACCGTTTTAAATTCAACTGCTTTTTGTTCTTCTTCAATTAAATTCCTAAAAGATTCTAAACCGATCTCTTTTAATAAGAATTTCATTCTTGCTTTAGCCCTACTTTTACGTTCACCAAAACGATCAAAAACTCTTAAAACACCTTCCATTACTGGAATAATTTTATCTGCTGGCAAGAAATCATATAATACTTCTGCATGTCTTGGCTGAGAACCCAATCCTCCTGCAACCATCACTTTAAAACCTCTAACACCATTCTGAATTTTAGCAATATATCCTAAATCATGTAAATAAGACAAGCCTGTATCTTCATCGGTCGCAGAAAAAGAGACTTTAAATTTACGTCCCATTTCTTGACAAATTGGGTTTCGTAAAAAGAATTTGAATAATGCATCTGCATAGGGAGAAACATCGAAAGGTTCATTTATATCGATACCAGCAGTTTCTGATGCCGTTACATTTCTTACAACATTTCCACAAGCTTCTCTTAACGTAACGTCATCGCGTTCTAATTCTGCCCATAATTCTGGTGTTCTTTGTAAATCTACATAGTGAATTTGAATATCTTGACGTGTGGTAATGTGTAATCTTCCTCTTGAATATTCATCTGAAACTGCAGCAATTCTTCGTAATTGATTGCTCATTACTTTACCATAAGGTAATTTAATTCGAATCATTTGCACGCCTGCCTGACGCTGCCCATAAACACCTCTTGCTAAACGTAGGCTTCTAAATTTTTCTTCGTCTAATTGTAGATTATTGAATGCTGCAATTTTATCTGCTAATTCAATAATATCTGTCTCTTATACACATCTCCGAGCCCACGAGACCTCTCTACATCTC
>CAJXTJ010000057.1 GCA_913061165.1 uncultured Polaribacter sp. | reverse complement strand
CAGCTTACATAGAACACTTTTCTGAAAGATATGTAAATTTATTTAAATGTGAAGATGACGAAATTCATAGAATTGCTATAAAAATTACTTGGGATATTAACTTATTAGAGCAAAAAGGATTTGAATGGTTGATGCAAAACCCTATGGATAACTCTGTTGAAATTTTTAAAGGGACTAAACCTTATAATTCAGAAAGAAACTTAGAAGTTTTTGATTTGATAGAAAAAGGGAGTAGTATTTCTAAAGGAGAAATTTTCGAGTATTTTAATACGTTAGTTTCTTAATTTTTCTACCATTAATCGATACTTACTTGTATCTTTTTAAATACATGGATAATGTATTTGTTCCGTTACTAGCAAAATCTTTAATTATAGTAAAATTATTATAATCATTTACAGAGACCTTTGGTTTTGGGTCTATAAAATAAATGGGTGTATTTGGTTTTACGTAATCTACTAAACTTGCCGCGGGGTAAACTTGCATAGAAGTACCAATAATTACTAAGATATCTGCAGTTTGAGTTATTTTAATTGCTTTTTCCAATAAAGGTACCATTTCTCCAAACCAAACAATATGAGGTCTTAATTGATAGTTGTTTTTGCATAAATTCCCTAAAACTAACTTCTTTTTCCATTCTAAAACATCTTCTTCATCTCCAGTGCTTCTTACTTTTAAAAGTTCACCATGCAAATGTGTAATCCTAGTACTTCCTGCGCGTTCATGTAAATCATCTACATTTTGTGTTATAATTTCAACATTAAAATCACTTTCTAGTTTGGCTAAATTAAAATGTGCTTTGTTGGGAGTAACTTCTAAAAGCTGCTTTCTTCGCTGATTATAAAATTCTAAAACCAATGCTGGGTTTTTTAAATATCCTTCAGCAGAAGCAACCTCCATCACATCATGTCCTTCCCATAAACCATCAGAGTCTCTAAAGGTTTTAATGCCACTTTCTGCAGAAATTCCTGCTCCGGTTAAAATAACTAGTTTTTTCAATAGAAAGAGGGTTGTATATATTTGTTAAAATCTGTTATGATTGTAAAAATAATAATTTTAAGTTTGTAATTATGATTGACGAAAAATTATTAAATTATTTCGAAAGCTTTTTAACAGATAATAGGAAACAGCTTTTTAAAAATGTATTAGAAAATAGAACCCGACATTTTACAGTTGTTTTAGAAGATATTTTTCAATCTCATAACGCCAGTGCAGTTGTTAGAACTTGTGATATTTTTGGAGTGCAAGATGTGCATGCTATTGAAAATAAATACAATAATAAAGTTTCTAGGCACGTAGCTAAGGGGTCTCAAAAATGGCTAAATCAATTTAGATACAGAAACGATGGTGATAATACAAAAACTTGCTTAGATGGTCTTAAAAGGGAAGGATACCAAATAGTAGCAACAACTCCGCATAATGATTCTTGTTTGTTACAAGATTTTGATGTGTCAAAAAAGACTGCATTTGTATTTGGTGTAGAAGCTGAGGGAGTTTCAGATTATGTAATTGAGAATGCAGACGGATTTTTGAAAATTCCAATGGTTGGTTTTACCGAAAGTTTAAATATATCTGTTGCTGTAGCAATCATATTACAAGATGTTACTACAAAACTTAGAAATTCTGAGAGTAATTGGAAATTATCAAAGGAAGAAAAAGAAGTTTTATATTTTGATTGGGTTAAAAAAACAATTAAAAATGTAGATAAAATAGAGGCTCACTATCAACAAAACTTAAAATAAAGTTTCTGAATTCATAGTGACAAAAGAAAATTATAATTTATTCAACAATAATTTTTTCAATGGTAGCGGAAGAATCACAACGCTTAATTAATAAACTTATATTTTTTAATTCGTTGTTTCCAGTAACATAATATTCTGCACAAGGAGTTTGTCTTGGCTTTCCTTTTCCAAAATCCACATCCCCATTTTTCAATATTGTAGATATTTTCAAAGTATCAATATCAAATTTTTGCATTGTAATTTGTGCAGTATCAGAAAATAACCGTTTTTTAATTCTAATCGTTTTTAGAGTTCTAGAATCCATGCCATAGTCAAACGTAGCGTTTTTCTTTTGCCAAAAGAAATAAACAGCAATAGAGCCTAAGGATAAACCTACTAAATAATAAAAAATTCGCTTTACTAACATACTAAAATTTTGAAGTACAAATTTATGTAAAATGAATAACTATAAGAATGTAAAACAAAGATATTTTACAGATATTTATTAAGAAAAATAGCGGTATTAAGTATGAATTTATTTTTCTGTACTATTTAGGTTTGAATATTAAAGTATTAATAAGTTAATATCTCTGTAAGGGATGTCAAACCAATCTGCAACTGTTTTATTAGTTAAAATTCCGTGATAAAAATACATTCCGTTTCGTAAACTTTTATCAAACCTTGCTGTATTTTCAAAACCACCTTCTTCTGCAATATTCAGTAAGTAAGGAGTAAATATATTACTAATAGAAACCGAAGCAGTTCTTGCATAACGGGCAGGAATATTAGAAACACAGTAATGAATTACACCGTGCTTTACAAAGGTAGGCTTGCTATGTGTGGTTACGTTGGAAGTTTCAAAACAACCACCTCTATCAATACTTACATCTACAATAATTGCACCTTCTTTCATCTTCTCTACCATTTCTTCTGTTGCACAAATAGGAGACCTGTTTTTACCTCGAATGGCGCCTATTGCAACATCACAGCGCATTAGTGCTTTTAAAATAGATTTAGGTTGCAACGTAGATGTGTAAATTGGTGCATGTAAACAATCTTGTAATTTTCTTAATTTACTAATCGAATTGTCAAAAACTTTTACCCTTGCACCCAAACCAATTGCAGTTTTAGCTGCATATTCACCAACCGTACCAGCACCAAATATTACAACACTTGTAGGCGGAACTCCTCCAATATTTCCAAGTAATAAACCATTTCCTTTATTAACGCCGCTCATTAATTCACCAGCAATTAATATAGATGCAGTTCCTGCAATTTCACTTAAAGATTTTACAATTGGATAGGTTTCATGTTCATCTTTTATATAATCGAATGCAATGGCAGTAATTTTCTTTTTTGCTAAGCATTCAAAATATATTTTAGATTGTGTTTTTAATTGTAACGAAGAAATAAGAATTGTTTTGGGGTTAATATATTCAATTTCATTCTCTGTTGGGGGAGCAACTTTTAATACAATATTACATTTAAAAGCTTCTTCTACGTTGTAAGAAATTTTTGCACCTGCATCTGAATATTCTTTGTCTGTAAAATTAGCACCATCTCCAGCGCCTGTTTCGATAACAATGCGATGTCCGTTTACCGACAAAGCACCAACAGCATCTGGTGTTAAACACACTCTTTTTTCACCTAAATGAGTTTCTTTGGGCAAACCGATAAAGAGTTCTCCTTTTCTCTTTTGTATTTCTAACTTTTCTTCTTGGGGTAGTAATTCTTCTTTACTAAATGGAGAAAATGAGCTCATAAATTTAATTATTTTAATTGCATGTTGCGTTTTCCATTTTCTAAAACAGATAAATGAATTTGAACAGATTCTAAAGGTAGTAAATTTTCCACATTTTGTGGCCATTCTATTAAACACCAATTATTATTAAATAAATACTCTTCAATTCCTATGTCAAGAGCTTCTTCCTCGTTTGTAATTCTATAAAAATCAAAATGAAAAACAGCAGTACCTTTTAAGGTATTATATTCATTTACTAAAGAAAAAGTGGGAGAGGAGACGGTATCAATAACTTCTAGTTGCTTGCAGATTTCTTTGATAAGTGTTGTCTTACCAACACCCATTTCCCCATAAAACAAGACTGTTTTATTCTTTGCTGAGGTAATTATTTCTGAAGCTATTTCAGATAAATTTTCTAAAGAATAGTTTTTATTCATTTGGCTAAAATAAGAAACCTCGCAAATTTATAACACTTGTGAGGTTTAATTTTTAAATTATTATAATATTACCAATTAAGTGTTTTAGTTTACTGAATCACCCAAGCTTACAAAGAATTACTTCGGACTATAAACAGCACAGGGTATAATCATTTCTTCTAAGGATACACCACCATGTTGATACGTGTTTTTAAAATATTTCACGAAATGATTGAAATTATTAGGATACGCAAAAAATAAATCTCCTTTTGCAAAAATAAATGGACTATTCATAGCTATCGTAGGCAAGAAAATATCTTTCGGGTTTCTTACAGCATACACATCTTTTTCTTCATAGGATAAACTTCTGCCAGTTTTGTAACGAAGATTAGAACTAATATTCTTATCTCCAATTACTTTTGTTGGGTTTTTACAATTAATAGTTCCATGATCTGTAGTGATAATTAATTTCTGACCTAAACTTTGTGCTTTTTGTATAATTTCAAATAAGGCTGAATTCTTAAACCAACTTAAGGTTAAAGATCGATATGCTTTATCATCTCCAGCTAATTCTTTAATTACTTCCATTTCTGTTTTCGAGTGAGATAGCATATCTACAAAATTATAAACTACAGCAGTTAAATCATTTTGTTTTGTTCCATTATAATTATCAGCAAGTTCTTTTCCGCTTTTTAGTGTGGTAATTTTATAGTATTCGTGCTTCAAGTCCAAACTTAATCGCTTTATCTGGGCCGATAAAAAATCACTTTCAAACAAATTCATACCCCCTTCATCAGTATCATTTTTCCAAAACTCGGGGTGTTTTTTTTCCATCTCAGAAGGCATTAGTCCTGAAAAAATGGCATTTCTCGCATATTGAGTAGCTGTTGGTAAAATAGAAAAATATGCATTTTCCTCTTCTTTTTTATAGTGGTTGTTAATTAATGGCTCTAAGGTTCTATATTGATCATATCGTAAATTATCTATTACTACAAATAAAACACTTTGACCTTTTTTTAATTCTGGTACTACAAAATCTTTAAATAAAGTATGTGAAAATGTTGGCTTGTCATGTGCCGTTAGGTAATCTTCATAATTCTTTTTTATAAATTTAAAAAACTGTGTATTTGCCTCTTGTTTTTGACTTTCTAAAATACCTAACATTCCAGGGTCACTAATATTTTCTAGTTCTAACTCCCAATGCACTAATTTCTTATACAATTCAATCCATTCCTCATAGGAATTTACCATCGCTAAATCCATAGAAATTTTTCTGAATTCTTGTTGATAATTAGAGGTGGTTTTTTCAGTAACTAACCTAGAGTGATCTAGGTTCTTCTTTAAGCTTAATAAAATTTGACTAGGATTTACAGGTTTTATTAAATAGTCAGCTATTTTAGATCCAATAGCCTCTTCCATAATATATTCCTCTTCACTTTTAGTAATCATTACTACAGGTAAATTGGCTTGTTTTTGTTTAATTTCTGAAAGTGTTTCTAAACCATTTAATCCTGGCATGTTTTCATCTAAAAAAACAATATCAAAATTTATTTCGTCTACTAGATTAATTGCATCTGCACCGTTTGTACAAGTTGTAACTTTATAATTTTTGCGTTCTAAAAATAGAATATGCGGTCTTAATAATTCAATTTCATCATCCACCCATAAAATCTGTATGCTCATCTATTTTTTTATTTATTAACGTTAAAATTAATGTATTGTTGCCTTTAATGACGTAACAATATGATAAAATATTGCCAAATTTATTTTTTTGTTGTTATTTAAAATTATCATTTATAAATATATGAAATTGTCTCTAGAAATATTGTATTTTGCAATTATAGATTGAAAATCAGAATACCTTTGAAAGAAAAAACACCAAACAAACTTAAAATATTAAATGACCCTATCTACGGTTTTATACAAATACCAAATTCTTTAATTTTTGATATCATAGAACATCCTTATTTTCAACGTTTAAGAAGAATTACACAAATGGGGTTTTCTAATTTAGTGTATCCAGGTGCAAATCATACTCGCTTTCACCATGCCATAGGTTGTATGCATTTAATGCAAAAAGCAATAAATGTTCTGCGTTTTAAGCAAGTAGAAATTTCTGATGAAGAGAAGAATGCATTGTGTTTGGCTATCTTATTGCATGACATTGGTCATGGAGCATTTTCGCATGCTTTAGAAAATAGCATTGTAAGCGGTATTAGTCATGAGGAAATTTCTTTAAAATTCATGAAGAAGTTAAACGAAGAATTTGATGGGAAATTAGATTTAGCAATAGAAATTTTTGAAGGTAAAAATCCGCGAAAATTTTTATATCAACTTATATCTAGCCAATTAGACATAGATAGATTAGATTATTTAAAAAGAGATAGTTTTTATACCGGAGTAACAGAAGGAAATGTTTCATCAGATAGATTAATTGCAATGATGAATGTAAAAGATGATCAACTAGTTATTGAACAAAAGGGAATCTATTCTGTAGAAAAATTTATAATTGCACGAAGATTAATGTACTGGCAGGTCTATTTGCATAAAACAGGTTTGGTTGCAGAAAATATTTTAGTAAATGTTTTAAAAAGAGCTAAAGAGCTTGCAGAAAAAGGAACAAATTTATATTGCAGCTCCGCTTTAAAATATTTCTTATACAATCAAATTTCTGAAAATAATTTTACAGAAGAAACATTAGAAATGTTTTCTAAACTAGATGATTATGATATTTTGGCGGCTGTTAAAGAATGGGTGCATCATGAAGACTGTGTTTTATCATTATTATCTTCAATGATTGTAGATAGAAAATTATTAAAAATAGAAATGCAACAAGATACTTTTTCTGAAAATTATTTCATAAAAAAAAGAGAAAAAGCAATGAAACAGTTACATCTTTCTAATAAAGAGGTAGATTATTTTGTGTTTCATCAAAAGATAAGTAATCAAGCATATAATTTAAAAGTCCCAGTTTATATCTTATCTAAAAAAGGAAATTTAGAAGATATTGCTAAAGCATCTGACCAATTAAACCTGCAGGCACTTACAATACCTGTTGTAAAACATTTTATTTGTTACCCTAAGTAATCGTTAGATTAGACTAAACGGTATTATTTTTATATTTTTGCCATTGATGAAATTTAAAGCACAACAAATAGCGGATATTTTAGAAGGAGATGTAATTGGCAACCCTGAAGAAGAAGTTTCTAAACTTTCTAAGATTGAAGAAGGTGAAAAGGGTTCATTAACCTTTTTATCAAACCCTAAATATAATTCTTACTTATACACAACAAATGCATCGGTAGTTATAGTAAATAAGAGTTTGGTTTTAGAGAAAGAAGTAAAAACAACATTAATTAAAGTAGATGATGCTTACAAGTCTTTTTCTAAATTATTAGAATTTTATAATGAAGTTAAAAATAATAAAACAGGAAGAGAGCAACCAAATTTTATTGCTGTTTCTTCTGAAATAGGCCAAAATGAATATATTGGTGCATTTGCTTACATAGGAGAAAATGTAAAAATAGGAAATAATGTAAAAATTTATCCAAATACTTATATTGGAGACAATACAGTAATTGGAGATAATACCGTTATTTTTTCAGGAGTAAAAATATATTCAGATACTAAAATTGGAAAAAACTGTAAAATTCATTCAGGTACTGTTATTGGTGCAGATGGTTTTGGTTTTGCTCCTGATGAAAAGGGAGTGTTTAAAGCGATTCCCCAAATAGGAAATGTTAGTATAGAAGATAATGTAGATATTGGGGCATGTTGCACAATAGATAGAGCAACTTTAGGTGCTACTATCATTAGAAAAGGGGTTAAATTAGATAATCAAATTCAAATTGCACATAATGTGGTAATAGGTGTAAATACGGTTATCGCTTCCCAAACAGGGGTTTCTGGTTCCACCAAAATAGGTGAAAACTGTATGATTGGGGGACAAGTAGGTATTGCAGGTCATCTTAAAATTGGTGATAATGTAAAAATCTTAGGTCAAACAGGTGTTACTAAAAGTTTAGGTGATAACCAGATGGTTTACGGAACTCCGGCTATAAACGCAAGAGACTTTAATAAAAGCTATGTGTATTTTAAAAATTTACCAAAAGTAGTATCAAAGATCAATCAACTAGAAAAAGATTTGAAAACTCAAATCAAAAAATAATGAGTAAAAAACAAAATTCAATACAAAAAGAGGTTCGTTTATCTGGTGTAGGATTGCATACAGGTAATACTGTAAACATGACGATAAAACCTGCGCCAATAAATCATGGTTTTGCTTTTAGTAGAATAGACTTAGAAGGTTGTCCTATTATAGAGGCAAGAGCAGAATATGTTACAAATACCCAAAGAGGAACAAACCTAGAGAAAAATGGTGTATTAATTCAAACATCAGAACATGTTTTAGCAGCTGCTGTTGGTTTAGGTATAGATAATTTATTAATTGAAATAGATGCTTCAGAACCACCAATTATGGACGGTTCTTCTAAGTTTTTTGTTGCTGCTTTAGAAGAGGCAGGAATTAAAGAGCAAGAGGCTTATATAGAAGAATATGTGGTAAAAGAAATTATTTCATACAAGGATGAGAAGTCTGGAAGTGAAATTATTTTAATGCCGTCAGATGAATACCAAATAACTACCATGGTAGATTTTGGTACTAAGATTTTAGGTACACAAAATGCTACTTTGGATAAAATGTCTGATTTTAAAGAAGAAATCGCGGACGCCAGAACATTTAGTTTTTTACATGAAATTGAAATGTTATTAGAAAATGATTTAATTAAAGGAGGAGATTTAAATAATGCCATTGTATACGTAGATTCAGAATTATCTGACAGTACGATGCAAAAATTAAAAAAAGCTTTTAATAAGGATAAAATTTCCGTTAAGTCTAACGGAATTTTAGACAATTTAACGTTGCATTGGGCAAACGAAGCCGCAAGACATAAATTGTTAGATGTTATTGGAGACTTAGCTTTGGTAGGTACTCGTATTAGAGGAAAAATAATTGCGAATAAACCAGGACACCAAATAAACACATTGTTTGCAAAGAAACTTGCTAAAATTATTAAAGCAGAAAAACGAAATAATGTACCAACCTATGATTTGAACTTACCTCCTTTATTGGATATTCATCAGATCATGGAAATTTTACCTCACAGACCCCCTTTTTTATTGGTAGATAGAATTTTAGAGCTTTCCGATAAACACGTAGTAGGAATGAAAAATGTTACTATGAATGAAGATTTCTTTGTAGGACATTTTCCAGGAGCACCTGTTATGCCCGGTGTTTTACAAGTTGAAGCTATGGCACAATGTGGTGGAGTATTAGTTTTAAATACAGTTCCTGATCCAGAAAATTATTTAACTTATTTCATGAAAATGGACAAAGTGAAATTTAAACAAAAAGTCTTACCTGGGGATACTGTTATATTTAAATGTGAGCTAATTACACCTATAAGAAGAGGAATTTGTCACATGCAATCATATGCTTATGCAAACGGTAAAATAGTTGCAGAAGCAGAATTAATGGCTCAAATTGCTAGAAAATAATAAAATATGAATCAACCATTAGCGTATGTACATCCGCAAGCAAAAATAGCACGAAACGTAGTAATAGAACCTTTTACTACAATTCATAATAATGTAGTAATTGGCTCTGGGACTTGGATTGGTTCTAACGTTACGATTATGGAAGGTGCTAGAATTGGAAAAAATTGTAGAATTTTTCCGGGCGCAGTAATCTCTGGAATTCCGCAAGATTTAAAATTTGATGATGAAGAAACTACTGTAGAAATTGGAGATAATGTTACTATTAGAGAATGTGTTACAATAAATAGAGGAACTTCAGATAGAATGAAGACTAAAATTGGTGACAATTGTTTAATTATGGCGTATTGTCATATTGCACACGATTCATTTGTTGGTAATAATTGTGTTTTTTCAAATAATACGACCCTTGCAGGACATGTGACTATTGGAGACAATGTAGTTCTGGCAGGTATGGTTGCAATACATCAATTTGCTTCTGTTGGTAAACATGCATTTGTAACTGGTGGTTCATTGGTTAGAAAAGATGTTCCACCATATGTAAAAGCAGCACGTGAGCCTTTATCTTATGTTGGTATTAACTCGGTAGGTTTAAGAAGACGGGGCTATGCAACAGAAAAAATAACAGAAATTCAGAATATTTATAGAATTTTATTTCAAAAAAATTACAATTACACACAAGCTATAGATATTATTGAGGCTGAAATGGAGGCAACAACAGAAAGAGATGAAATTATTCAATTTATAAAAGATTCGCATAGAGGAATTATGAAAGGATACTATAATTCTAATTAGATAAAAGAATAAATTAAAGAATAATAATAAAAGTAGTATACTAAAAATAGAAACATTAGAAATGGCAACAACATCAGATATTAGAAACGGATTGTGTATTAAATATAATAATGATATATATAAAGTAATAGAGTTTTTACATGTAAAACCAGGAAAAGGACCTGCTTTTGTAAGAACAAAACTGAAAAGCGTTACCAATGGAAAAGTAGTAGATAATACATTTCCTGCAGGAAGAAAAATTGAGGATATTCGTGTAGAAACCCATAAATTTCAATACTTATATAATGAAGGCGATACCTATCATTTTATGAATGAAAAAGATTATTCTCAAATTCAATTACAAAAATCAGCTTTAGATTCTCCAGAATTAATGAAAGAAGGAGAGGTGGTAACCATTATTATAAATGCTGAAGATGAAATGCCATTATCTGTAGATTTACCGGCAAGTGTTGTTTTAGAGGTAACGCATACAGAGCCTGGTGTAAAAGGAAATACAGCAACGAATGCAACAAAGCCGGCTACTATGGAAAGTGGTGCTATTGTTAACGTACCTTTATTTATAAATGAAGGTGATAAAATTAAAGTAGAAACTACAAAAGGAACATATCAAGAACGTATTAAAGAGTAAAAATTGTGTTCTGCCTTTAACTGTTAGTATTCGGCTAGTAGTTAAAAGTAAAATAAAGCAGCTAATAGCTACTAATGAAATTTAAAAACCCACAAATTCTTGGCGATATCGCAGTATTAATTAATGCTGAATTTATTGGTAGTAAAAACTTTGAAGTTTTTGGTATCAATGAAATTCATGTTGTAGAAAAAGGAGATATTGTTTTTGTAGACCATCCAAAGTATTACGATAAAGCGTTAAATTCTGCAGCTACCACTATTTTAATTAATAAGGAAGTAGCTTGTCCGGAAGGTAAATCTTTATTAATTTCAGAAGATCCTTTTCGAGATTTTAATAAAATAATAAAACATTTTAATCCGTTTATAGCCTCTAAACAAAGTGTCTCTGACACTGCAGTAATTGGTCAAGAAACAATTATTCAACCCAATGTATTTATTGGAAATAATGTTATCATTGGTTCTAATTGTTTAATTCATCCGAATGTTACAATTTATGACAATACGGTAATTGGAAATAATGTAACGATACATGCAAATACTGTTTTAGGAGCAGATGCTTTTTATTATAAAAATAGAACAACAGGTTACGATAAATTGATTTCTGGCGGTAGAGTTGTTATAAAAGACAATGTAGATCTAGGTGCTTCTTGTACTATTGATAGAGGTGTTACAGGAGACACGACTATTGGAGAAGGGACAAAAATAGACAACCAAGTGCATGTTGGCCATGATACAATAATTGGAAAAAAATGCTTAATCGCCTCGCAAACTGGTATTGCTGGTTGTGTAATTATAGAAGATAAGGTAACTATCTGGGGACAGGTTGGTACCAATAGCGGAATTACAATAGGAAAAGGAGCCATTATTCTTGGTCAAACTGGGGTAACGAAGTCTGTCGCTGGCGGAAAAAGTTATTTTGGTACGCCTGTTTCCGAGTCTAGAGAAAAATTAAAAGAAATGGCAGGAATAAAACGTTTTTTGAAAGAGAGAAAGAACTCTTAAAAAATTTTTTTAAAAACAATCAATAAGCTATTTTTGCCACACAAAATAAAATGTCAAATTAATGAGTGTTTTAGTAAATAAGAATTCAAAAATTATAGTTCAAGGTTTTACAGGTAGTGAAGGTACTTTTCACGCGGGTCAAATGATTGATTATGGAACGAATGTTGTTGGAGGAGTAACTCCAGGAAAAGGAGGACAAGAACACTTAGGAAAACCAGTTTTTAATACAGTATTAGAGTCTGTAGAAAAAGTAGGAGCAGATACTTCTATTATATTTGTACCTCCAGCTTTTGCTGCAGATGCAATTATGGAATCTGCAGATGCCGGAATCAAAGTAATCATTTGTATTACTGAAGGGATTCCTACGGCAGATATGGTAAAAGTAAAAGCATATATAGATACTAAAGATTGTAGATTAGTTGGTCCTAATTGTCCAGGAGTAATTACTCCAGATGAAGCTAAAGTTGGTATTATGCCAGGTTTTATTTTCAAAAAAGGGAATGTTGGGATTGTTTCTAAATCAGGAACGTTAACATATGAAGCTGCAGATCAAGTTGTAAAACAAGGATATGGAATTACTACTGCAATTGGTATTGGTGGAGATCCTATTATTGGAACCACAACAAAAGAAGCTGTGGAGTTATTAATGAATGATGATGAAACCGAAGCAATTGTTATGATTGGTGAAATTGGTGGTAATCTAGAAGCAGAGGCTGCACAATGGATTAAAGCGGACGGAAACAGAAAGCCAGTAGTTGGTTTTATTGCAGGACAAACTGCACCAGCAGGAAGAACAATGGGACATGCAGGAGCAATTGTTGGCGGTGCTGATGATACAGCGCAAGCAAAAATGAAAATTTTAGCAGAATGCGGCGTTCACGTTGTAAGTTCTCCAGCAAAAATTGGAGAAATGGTTGCTAAAGTTTTAGGAAAAAAATAATGCCTGTCTCTTATACACATCTGACGCTGCC
>CAJXTJ010000056.1 GCA_913061165.1 uncultured Polaribacter sp. | reverse complement strand
GTCGTCGGCAGCGTCAGATGTGTATAAGAGACAGAAAATCGTATTTTCGAAACCTAATAAAAAAAACAATAAATGAGTACTTTAGTAAGGAATTTAGAACCAAAAGAAGTTTGGAATATGTTTGAAGACTTAAATGCAGTTCCTCGTCCTTCAAAAAAAGAAGAGCGTGTTATTCAATTTATGGTAGATTTTGGCAAAAAACTAAATTTAGAAACATTTGTAGATCAAGTTGGCAATGTTATTATTACTAAACCTGCAACAAAAGGTTTAGAAAATAGAAAAACAGTAGTTTTACAGAGTCACTTAGACATGGTGCATCAAAAAAATTCAGACACTATTTTTAATTTTGAAAAAGAAGGAATTAAAATGTTAATTCAAGGAGACTGGGTTACTGCAGATGGCACAACTTTAGGCGCGGATAATGGCTTAGGAGTTGCTTCAATTATGGCTGTTTTAGCTTCAACAGAAATTGAGCATCCGAATCTAGAAGCGCTCTTTACGATAGATGAAGAAACAGGTATGACCGGTGCAATGGGTTTAGAAGCTGGAGTCTTAAAAGGTGAAATTCTGTTAAACCTCGACACAGAGGAAGATGATGAAATTGGAATGGGCTGTGCTGGAGGAATTGATGTAACTGCCACAAGAAACTACAGCGAAGAGCCAGTGCCAGAGACTTCAACTGCTTTTACAATTTCTGTAAAAGGTTTAAATGGTGGTCATTCTGGAATGGATATTATTAAAGGTTTAGGAAATGCGAATAAAATAATGAATCGTTTATTATTTGAAGGCGCTACTATCTGCAGTTTAAAAATCTCTGAAGTTAATGGAGGTAGTTTGCGAAATGCAATTCCAAGAGAAAGTTTTGCTTTAGTTACTATAGATGCTGCTTCTACAGAATTTTTTTTATTGAAAATAAGTGAACTTATCAACAACATAAAAGAAGAGTTTTCAACAATAGAAAGGAACTTAAGAATAGAGATTCAAGAAACGCAACTTCCAGAAAAAGTAATGGAGATAGGAGTGCAAGAAGGATTTTTAAAATCTATTTACGCTGCTTTTAATGGTGTATATAGAATGAGCCCAGATATAGAAAACCTAGTAGAAACGTCTAACAATATTGCTAGGGTTATTGTAAAATCTGGCCAAATTAAAATTGGATGTTTAACTCGTTCATCATCTGAAACTAACAAAATTGACTTAGCAAATTCATTGAAATCTGCTTTTGAATTGTCTGGTTTTAGCGTTGAACTTTCAGGCGAGTACCCAGGTTGGCAACCGAATATAAATTCAGAAATACTAGATATTGTCTCTAACTTATATGAGAACTTACATGGAGAAAAAGCAAAAGTTGAAGCTTGCCATGCAGGTTTAGAGTGCGGTATTCTGGGACAGAACTACCCCGAAATAGATATGGTTTCCTTTGGACCAACTATAAGAGGTGCGCATTCACCTGATGAACGCGCAAGTATTTCATCAACTAAAAAATTCTGGAACTTCTTAATAGAAATATTAAAAAATATTCCCAAAAAATAAATAATACTGTTATAGAAAATATCAATTCAAGAAAGTTATTAGAAAATGCTTTCGGCATGGCCTCCTAATTAAAGTTTTGTAATTAAAAATTCATTTATTTAGGTGGCTTTCATAAAATGATTTATTTTATGAAAGCCACTTCTCTTTTTTTAATTCTATTTATTAAAAAAAATGAGTAAAAACAGGTTTAAATAGCTTAAAAACAGAAAATTTTGCTTTTGTATTTTTGTTAACATCTTTCATTTCTTAAAAAGATAATTAATTGTAAATTTACCTCGTAAAAATCCTCTGATATTAATGGGAAAAATAATTGCAATAGCAAATCAAAAAGGTGGAGTTGGCAAAACTACCACAAGCATAAACTTAGCAGCTTCTTTAGGAGTTTTAGAGAAAAAAGTACTATTAATTGATGCTGACCCGCAAGCAAACGCTTCTTCTGGACTAGGAATTGACGTTGATGCAGTAACGGGGGGGACCTATCATGTTTTAGAACATTCACTTTCTGCAAAGGATGCAATTGTAAAAACTTCATCACCAAATGTAGATATAATTCCAGCAAATATAGATTTAGTAGCTATTGAGATAGAATTAGTAGACAAAGAGGATAGAGAATATATGCTAAAAAAAGCATTAGTTCATATTACAGATGATTATGATTATATTTTAATTGATTGTGCACCATCTTTAGGATTGATAACCCTAAACTCTTTAGTTGCGGCAGATTCTGTAATTGTTCCAATTCAATGTGAATATTTTGCCTTAGAAGGTTTGGGTAAATTATTAAATACTATAAAAAGTATTCAAAATATTCATAATACAGAATTAGATATTGAAGGACTATTATTAACCATGTTTGATTCTCGATTGCGTCTTTCTAACCAAGTTGTAGATGAAGTTAGAAAACATTTTTCTTCAATGGTTTTTGAAACGATTATAAGAAGGAATATTCGTTTGGGAGAAGCTCCAAGTTATGGTGAAAGCATTATTGCCTATGATGCGACTAGTAAAGGAGCCATAAATTACTTAAATTTAGCTCAAGAATTAATAAAAAAGAATTCGTAAAATGGCAAAAGCAACCAGAAAACAAGCTTTAGGTAGAGGATTATCTGCTTTACTAAAAGATACCCCAAATATGAACGCTGCAACAGATAAAAATGCAGCAAAATTAGTGGGTAGCATTATAGACTTAGAGTTAGACGCTATTGAAGTAAATCCATTTCAGCCAAGAACTCATTTTGATGAAGAAGCTTTAAGAGAGTTAGCTAATTCTATTAAAGAGCTTGGTGTAATTCAACCAATTACAGTAAGAAAATTAGAAGAAAATAAATTTCAATTGGTTTCTGGAGAGCGCAGGTTTAGAGCTTCTAAATTAATAGGTAACAAAACAGTACCCGCATATATTAGATTAGCGAATGACCAAGAAATGCTAGAAATGGCTTTGGTAGAAAACATTCAGCGTAAAAATCTAGATCCAATAGAAGTAGCACTTTCTTACCAGCGTTTAATTGATGAAATTCAATTAACGCAAGAAAATTTAAGTATTAGAGTAGGAAAAAAACGTTCTACAGTTACTAATTATTTACGTTTATTAAAACTAGATCCTATTTTACAAACAGGAATGAGAGATGGTTTTATATCTATGGGACATGGAAGAGCGATGATTAATATAGAAGGTTCAGAAGATCAACTAGCTATCTATGAAAAGATATTACGAGAAAAACTATCTGTTAGACAAACTGAAGATTTAGTTAAGAATTTAAAGTCAGGAACACTTGTAAAACCAAAGAAAAAAATAGTCCCTGCATTCGTGAAAAATAGTTTAAAAGATATAAATGACTACTTTGGTCATAAGGTAGATGTTACTTTAAGTGCAACTGGAAAAGGAAAGATATCTATTCCTTTTCATTCTGAAGAAGATTTTAACCGCATAAAAAACTTACTAAAATAAGTGTTTTCAAAAAATAACATTTTAATATTTTTAATCTTATTATTCTCTTTGCAGCTTTATTGTCAAAAAGATTCTACGAGTGTAAAAGAAATAAAATCAAAAGAGAGCTTATTTACACAAGAAGGTCTTTACAAACCTCTAGCTCCTGCTAAAGCAGCATTTTATTCGGCAATTTTACCCGGTATGGGGCAAGTCTATAACAAGAAATACTGGAAAGCACCTCTTGTATGGGCAGCCTTAGCGGCACCTACTTATTTTTACTTAGACAATAACAGCCAATACAAACGATTTAGAACTGCTTATAAATTAAGAAAAACAGGATTACAAGACGAATTCACAGATGACTTAGGTAATGTATCCGTTTCTTTAGAAACTTTAGAAAAGGCGCAAGAACAATTAATGGAAAATAGAGACTTATCTTTAATGTGGGGCGTAATATTGTATGTTTTACAAATTATAGAAGCCAGTGTAAATGCACATTTATTGCAGTTTAATACAGATGATAATTTATCTTTTAGACCTACCTTTATTAACAACCCTATATTATTTAACGCCCCAAAAGTTGGCTTTACATTAAAATATACTTTTTAAAATGAAAATTGCATTATTAGGTTACGGAAGAATGGGAAAAGAAATTGAAAAAATTGCAGTTTCTAGAGGACATGAAATCGTTATAAAAAAAGATATTAATGATACTATTGATATTCATTTAGCAGACGTTGCAATCGATTTTAGTATTCCAAACTCAGCATTTGATAATATTTCTAATTGTATTAAAAATAAAGTTCCTGTAATTTCTGGGACCACCGGTTGGTTGGATAAACACCAGGAAGCTATTGAACTTTGTGAAAAAGAAAAAGGAGCTTTTATTTACGCTTCTAACTTTAGTTTGGGTGTAAATATATTTTTCGAATTAAATAAACAATTTGCTAAGATGATGAACTCTTTAGAAAATTATAATATTTCTATAGAAGAAATTCATCATTTGAAAAAATTAGATGCACCAAGTGGCACAGCAATAACTCTAGCTGAAGGAATTATAGAAAATTCTTCAAAAGAAAACTGGGAACTTGGTGAAAATTCTTCCAAAGAAAATATACCAATTGTTGCAAAAAGAATTCCTGAAGTACCCGGAACCCACACTGTTTGGTATGACTCTAAAGTAGATACTATAGAAATTAAACATACAGCGCATAGCAGAAAAGGATTCGCATTGGGTGCCGTTGTTGCTGCAGAATGGATTATTGGTAAAACGGGCGTATTTAGCATGAAAGATGTGTTAAATATCCGTTAAAAAGTGTAACTTTTTATTTATTTTGCGCCTTATCTAAAACTAAATATAATTCTTGCTATACAAGATTTTAAAATATAATAATTATGAATTTTACTGAATGGTTTCTCTTTTTTCTTGTAATCCAGGTGCTACATTTTTTAGGGACTTGGAAATTGTATGTAAAAGCTGGCAGAAAAGCATGGGAAGCAGCCATTCCTATTTATAATGGGATTGTTTTAATGCAAATAATTAATAGACCTAAATGGTGGATTCTCTTACTATTTATTCCGGTTATAAATTTGTTAATGTTTCCAATAATCTGGATTGAAACCATTAGAACATTCGGCTTTCATAAAAAGTTAGATTCCCTTTTAGCAGTTATAACCCTAGGATTTTATATTTTCTACATTAATTATGCGACAGACACCAAACACAATGCAGGCAGAAGTTTAAAGCCGCGTTCTGAATTTGGTGAATGGGTAAGCTCTATAACCTTTGCAATTATTGCAGCAACTTTAGTACACACGTATTTTATGCAGCCTTTTACCATACCAACCTCCTCTTTAGAGAAGTCTTTGTTAGTAGGAGATTACTTATTTGTTAGCAAATTTCATTATGGTGCAAGAGTGCCATCTACTGCAATTGCATTGCCCATGGTGCATGATTCTATACCTTTTACAAAATCTGCATCCTATTTAAAAAAACCACAATTGCCGTATACAAGATTGCCGGGTTTACAAAACATAAAAAATAACGATATTGTTTGTTTCAATTGGCCAGCAGACACATTAGCCACTATGTGGGGAGATACTTCTGGGAAATTCACTTATAAACCCGTAGATAAGAAAACCAACTATGTAAAACGTAGTGTTGGTATTGCAGGAGATTCTTTAGAGTTAAGAAACGGATATGTATATATTAACGGAAAGAAAAACGAATTACCCGACAGAGCTAAAATTCAGTTTTATTACACCTATGAAGCAAAGATGACCATCGATGCAAATACATTTCCTAAATTTTTAATTAAAAAAGAAAGAACAGGTGTTTACAGTATATTATCTGAATATTGGAACAATGCTAAAGTACAAGAAGCGATAAAGAAGAACGGAAATTTATCTAAAATGTCATCAGACTCTTTATATACCGAAGTTGCTGGTGGTATAAACCCTGATTTTGCAAGACGCTTAAAAATGACATCTGTTGCAAATAAAATAAATATTAATCTAACAGAAGATGAGGCTATCCGTTTAAGAAAACTGCCGCAGACAGCTGCGGTTACCAAATTAAATTTTGATGCAGATAATGCAATTTTCCCTCATATAGCAAGTAATAAATGGAGTCAAGATAACTTTGGCCCTATTTATATTCCGAAAGCAGGCGCAACTGTAAAAATAGATGCAGCCTCTTTGCCTTATTACAAACAGATTATAAAAAATTATGAAAATAATGATTTAGCGGTTGTTGGTGATGCGATTTTCATCAACGGAAAAAAAGCAGACTCTTACACCTTTAAGCAAGATTATTATTGGTTAATGGGAGATAACAGACACAACTCTTTAGATGCGCGTTATTGGGGATATGTTCCTTTTGACCATGTTTTAGGAAAACCTGTTATGATTTGGTGGAGTTGGGATGCAAATGCCGCATCTTTTGGTGAAAAGATAAAATCTATTCGTTGGGATAGAATGTTTACAACCGTTCACGGAGAAGGCACACCTGTTTCATACAGATACTTGGTACTTGTTTTAATTGTTGCATACTTCGGATATAGTTTTTATAAAGGAAAAAAGAAAAAAAGTTAAATAAACACAAAACTGAAAATAGTTACACTGCAACTGAATACTAAAAACTAAACAGTCAAAACCGAACACTGAAATAAAAAAATGGCATTATTTATACCTACTTACTTCGGTCCTATTTCTCAATATTCAGAAATAATAAATACAGATGAAGTACTCTTTGAGGTGCATGATAATTTTCAAAAACAAAGCTTTAGAAACAGATGTTATATTTTTAACACCAACGGAAAGCAATTATTAAATATTCCCGTTAAACACCCTAGTAGCTCTTCTAGAAAGCAGACAAAAGACACGCTTGTAGAAAATGCAACACATTGGCAAGAACAGCATTTTAAGTCGTTAAAAACGGCATATCGAAACTCTCCTTTTTTCGAATTCTATGTAGATGATCTTGCTAATATTTTCGAAAAAAAATACACCTACTTGCAGGATATAAATATTGACACCTTTTTATTTGTATCTGAAGCCCTACAAATAAGTTCGAACTTTAAAAAAACGAGTTCTTATACTAAAGTATTAGAAAGTAATGATTTCAGAAATTTAGCAGCTATTAAAATGCAACCAAAAAATTTAGTCAAACCATACATTCAAATGTTTGACGATAAACACGGTTTTCTTCCAAATCTATCCATTTTAGATCTTTTATTTATGGAAGGTCCTAACGCTATAAGCTTCTTGGAAAAAAATGTTTAGTAGTGTATTACTAATTCATTATAGCTTGCACTTTATTGCGCCGGCTCTAATAGCCTATTTATTTTTTAGAAGTAATTGGAAAGTGGTTTATGTAGTTTTCTTATTATCTATGTTCGTAGATTTAGACCATCTTTTAGCAACTCCTATTTTTGATAACAACAGGTGCAGTATTAACTTTCACCCTTTACATTCTTATTTAGCAATGGGTCTATATCTCATTGGTTTACTTTTTAAAAAGACCAGGATTCTCTGTTTTGCATTATTATTTCACATGCTTACAGATACTATAGATTGTTATTTATAATTTAATATACTTTCTAAGTAAAGAATTTATTTGTTCAGAAATTGAGAGTTTAAAGATTAAAAACAAATAGCAAATAATAATCAAAAGGCTTTTAAAAATGATATTAAGTATTGGTGAAATATCTCTATCAAAAACTTCTACTATAGGAATTGAGAAATTCCAGAAGTAGAAAGAAACCATTAATAATAAAATTATAAAAAATAATTTCCAAGATTTATCTGTAAAAGGACTCATTGAAAACTTACTTTTTACGAAATAAAGTTTTACAGAATTAAAAATTAAAATTATAATTAAAGTAGCCAACGCCAAACCATTTGTACCCATTTCCCATTCATAATAAAAGAGTCTATTTAAAAAATAGACAGCTATAGCAGAACCAACACCAATAGGTAAAGTAATTCTGTAAAACTTAGAATTGGTTATAATTGCGCCATTATTTCCTAGAAACATTGTGTACAACTTAGCTAGTGAAATCATTAAAACCACTAGTTCACCACCTGCATAGCCCTTTTCTGGCATTAATTTAAACAATTCGTGTACCCCACAATTTACAAGTAAAAAGAATAAGCCTCCCACTAAAAATAAATTAATTGAGCTCTTTTTATACAAACTTTCCACTTCTACCATGTTCGCATCATTAAGAGATTTAGAGGTTAAAGGTTGGAGAATCTGAGTCATTGCTCTACTCGGAGCCTCAATAAAAGAACCCATAAAAACAGCAACTGTATAAAAGGCTACCTGTTCTATAGTATCTTTCCCAGGAATCATATTTTTATCTATATCTAATAAAATAGCCCCTGCACTTCCTGCTAAAATTATATATCCTGAATATTTAATAATTTCAGAAAAATTGTCTGGAAACTTAAAATGGAACTTAGGGATGTAAATTTTAAATGCATAAAATATCATTACAAATGTTCTAAGAATATAAGCTCCTGTTAAATAATAGATAAATTCAATTTTAGATATCCATCCACAGTATACCGATATTAATAAAATAGTTACTACTGCTCTATTCCAAAGTTCTTTTAAAACATTACCGAAAACGGTGTTTAGGTGCACTTTAGTCCAAGAGTAGAAAAACTCAAAATAAGCACAACATACAGCAATTATATAAATAGAAAAGGTGTAATTTTCTATACTTTTATTCTCTTTTACAACCGCACTCATAATCCATTCATGAAAATAGTCCCAAAAAAAACCAATAGGTAATGCTATCAATAAAGGGAAAAATATTTGAGATGATAAAAAACGGTCTTTTTGTTCTTTTGTCTCATAGGACGAAAAAAACTTTATCATTGTAAAATGAGCTCCAAAAGCTAAAAATGGCATCATAATATTAGAAGTTGCTAGCAAATAAACAACTAGACCATAAAATTTTGCCCCCAATAATTCTGGATAGAACCAAATGGTATTTATACCGCCAATTAAAAACGCACCATAAATAATAATTGTATTTCTAAAAGATTGCCTTAATACAATTCCCATACTACGAATTTAAACTTTTTAAAATAAACGCTAATTTTTTTGTCAATTCTTTTCTGTGGTATTTTTCAATATTATTAAAATTTACTGTCAGTTTATCTTCTTTGTATTTTTGATATAATGCTACGATTTCTAATTTCAATTTTTCTTCCGCATCAAAATTCACGATCACTCCCGAGTTTGTTTCCTGCAATATTGTAGCTAAATCGCCTTTCTCTGGTCCTATTGCTAAAATAGGCCGTTTTGCTTTTAGATACTCAAATAATTTTCCTGTAAGGATACCTTTGTTATTTTTCACATTAGGAATTAACAACAATAATACTTGCGATGTATTCTGGTATTCTATAGCTTTCTGATGCGAAACATAGCCTACAAAATTTGTGTTTTTCAATAATTTATTCTCTTCAATTACTACTTTTACCTCCTCAGAAATATCTCCAATAAAATTGAGTTGTAGGTCTTTTTTAAAGTTTAAACTTTCTTCACAAAGCGCCTTTAAAACTTTAAATAAAAGCTTTGGATTGCTTTGTTTTGGCAATAAACCAATATAAGATATTGAGAATTTTGTATCTAAAATTATATTATCAGCAGCTACAAATTCATCGTCAAAACCATTGGTAATTACTTCCACTTTTTTTGCTTTTTTTGCAAATTCTTGCTTTAAAGAATTGCTAACAGTTACAATACAATCTGCATTTTTTAAAACTGATTCTTCTAATTTTCTATTTTTATTTTTAGCAAATGCAAGTTGCTTAAAGTCTTTATTGTAATATAAATCTGACCATGGATCTCTAAAATCTGCCAACCATTTTATATCATTTTTTTGATGCAATCTTTCTGCAATTAAATGCACACTGTGCGGCGGACCCGTAGAAATAATTACGTCTATATCATTGGCATCCAAATACTTTTGAAGATAACTTACAGAAGGTTTTACCCAGAATACTTTTGGGTCTGGAATGAAAAAATTACCGCGTATAAAAGAAAGAAATCCGCCTTTACTAAGATTCGAAATCCCCTTTGTTTGTTGTTTGCTCTTTTTCCAAAATAAAAGAGCTGTCGGTTCCCAAATAGGTTGTTTTAAAATCTCTATACCTTTAGGGACTTCGTTTAAAAGAGATGTATCTTGTTTTAAATAATTTGCATTTTCAACAGTGTACACTACAGGCTCTATTCCGAATTCTTGCAGGTACTTTACGAACTTTAACCAACGTTGTACGCCAGAACCTCCTGCTGGCGGCCAATAATATGTAATTATTAAGACTTTCAATGCTGCATGTTATTATACAAATTAATTAAGTTTTTAGAAGTTTGTTCCCAAGAAAACTCATTTTGTATGAATTTCCTACCACTTTCTCCTAACTCCATTCTTAGAGGTTTGCTCTTATACAAAGCTAATACTTTATTCGAAAAGTCCTTAAAATCTCTTTCTTTATGAACCAAACCACAAGCTACTTTTTCTACCAGTTTTTTCTGAGCAATTGCATCGCTTACTAATAATGATTTTGCCAAACTCATATATTGAAAAATCTTGTTTGCATAGGCAACGTCATGTTGCAGGTTTCTATGCAAGGGTGAAATACATATTTCACTCGCTAAAATATAAGATTGAAAAAGAGATACATTTTGCCAACCTTCAAAATCCACAAATTGTTCTAACTGTAAATCCTTTACTTGCTTTCTTAGTATTATATCCGTAGTATTTTTGCCTACAATTACTAATTTAATTTCAGGAATAGTATCTTTTAAGGTCGCTATTGCAGCAATAGCTGTTTGTATTCCTCTTCTTAAATGCGTGTCACCTAAATAAAGAATTACAAAGTTGTTCTTGTATTTTTTAATAATAGTTTCATTAATTTTATAGTCTTCAAAAAAAGTTTTCCTTATTGTATTTGGTACTAAAACTAATTTGTCTTTTTCTAATGGTAATCGCAGTGCCAAAGTCTCTATAAACTCAGGTGAGACTGCAATCACTTTATTTGCTTTCTTTATAAATTCCTCTTCCTTTTGCTTCCATTTTTTTGGAGAAATAAGATACTTTCCTGGAAATTTTTGAAGGTGTGGGTACAACTTCATTACCTCAGGCATATTATCATGCAAATCTAAAACTACAGGTAAATTCAAATTCACATTTACTTTATAAACAGCTCCTGCAATTCTCATATCATGAATATGTAAAACCTCTATATTCGTTTCTTTTATAAATTTAGCAATTTTCTTTTGCATTATAACTGAATACAATGGTATTGTATATGCTAATGCAGAAAGTTTATACTCGAAAGTATTAGAGCTATATCTCTTTACTTGAATTCCGTTTATAGTATCAGAAGCTTTTTCATTAGCATATTTTAAACAAAAAAGAAATACTTCATGACCGTTTTCTACCAAAGAAACTGCTTCGTTCTCTACCCTTGGGTCTGGAGGAAACGGAGCGTCTAATATCATTCCTATTTTCATGATGCGATCTTCTTCTTATCATAAAAAAACCAACCTACAGAAATAAGCAAGAGTAAAGCATATGATATTAAAGAAACTGTTTCTCCTTGTTGAATTACTTTTGGCTCAAATTTAAATTCAATTTTATGATTTCCTGCAGGAATTTTCATTCCTCTTAAAATATAATTTACACGATAATGCGGAATGAGCTCTCCGTCTATATATGCATTCCAGCCTTCTTTATAAAAAATTTCTGAAAAGACTGCAAATTGTGCTGTTTCAGTTTTAGAGTTGTAAGTTAATGCAGTTACCTTATAATCTACAAGAGCTATCCTTGCAGTTGTATCTTGCTGCATCATAAACTGCATGTCCATTTTCTGATAATCCTTCTCTAAAATAACGGCCTCTTTTTTTGTACTTAAAGAATCTAAAGCTTGTATTTCTTCATTTGCATTTTGTACCGGAATTAAGTTGTCTACAAACCAAACATTTCCATTAGCCTCTGTATTTTGTTGTGCTTTCGGGTTTCCTTCAGCATCTGGAATAATAAAATACTTTGTGTTTAACATGTTAAAAACCTGTATATTATTCTTTGCTATTTGAAAATCGAATAATTCTTGATAACGCCCTAATTTAGCAGCATGGTAGCCTCCAATAGAATTGTGAAAATAAGAAGTACTTCCATCATTCATAAGATCTACTGCAAAGTTTGCAACCCTGTAATGGCTTTTATCTTGTAAGATAATTTTATCTGCGTCTGACTTTGTAAAAGGTTTTTTAATTTTTCTTGCCGTTTTAAAATCGTCTGCATTCACGTACTTTTTATTTACTGAAATTAAATCAAATAAAATTAAAAGTGTGAGTCCAACAATTACAATTACTGGTTTTACCTTGTCTTTTAAAAACAACCACAAGGCTGTTCCAGAAATAAGAACTAAAACTAAAGATCTAATTGTATCTGAAAATAACATTGCTTTTCTATCTGCAATTACTGCATCTAAAAAGCCGGGGATTTCACTGTATTGCTGTGCATCTCTTAAACCTTCAAACGTACCAAACATATGGGCAAGTGCGAAGCCTGCAATAATTAAGGCTCCGAATGCAAGCACTGCTTTCTTTAATCCTTGGTATTTCTCTTCTGTACTCATTTCTGCAGAGAAAAAAGCCTTCAAACCTAAAATACCTAAAATTGGAACACACAACTCGGCAATAACTTGAATAGACGAGACCGCTCTAAATTTATTATACAAGGGTACATACTCAATAAAAAAGTTGGTAATCACTTCAAAATTTCTTCCCCAACTTAAAATTATAGAAAAAACAGTTGCTGCTACTAACCATTGTTTTAATCTTCCTTTCACTAAGAATATTCCCAAGAAAAACAATAAGAAAATTACTGCACCAATATAGGCTGGTGACTCTACAATCTGTCTCTTATACACATCTCCGAGCCCACGAGACCTC
>CAJXTJ010000055.1 GCA_913061165.1 uncultured Polaribacter sp. | reverse complement strand
CTACACGTAAGGAGTCGTCGGCAGCGTCAGATGTGTATAAGAGACAGGTAGAAGGACCTGCAGTAACTTTATAATATCCTGTGCTGTCTAATTTAAAAATTTGATTGTTAATTACTTCATTCCCTCCAATAGTCTCAAAAGGACCCACGTTAAAAAATTTACGCAACAAACCACCTGCTTTACCAATAGCGTGTTCGTGTTCAATAGAAAGAACTCTATTCCAAGTCCATTCTTCTATATTATCGCCTAATTGATTTTGTAAAAAAACAGTGGATTCTTTAAAGGAAGTTTGTATGATATCTGTTCTTGTTTCAAGAACATCTTTAGTAGCAATATTATCCCACCAAACAGAGTTCACTCTGTTAATTTGCGCAGGAACTACTTGATCTTGCAATTGAGAATTTAAAAATAACTCAAAACTAATACCCAATTCATCTGCATATGTAGCCTTTAAAAACAGATACAAAAAACGGTTGTAAATTGTTGGCCCAACTGAATTTTTTAAATAATTCCCATCCCAATTTTCTAAAACAGAAAACACCCTCTTTTCTTCCGTTGTAAGTAAATTCTGATCTATATTTTTTAATAAAGCTTTAGAAATATCTGAAACTGTAGAAGATTTTACATCATATGTCATGGCAGTAACATCCTCTTTTGTGAAATCATTTTTTTGATCTAGTAGCTCTGTAATTCTTTTTGCTCTGTCTTGTGGTTGATAATATCCAGGATATAATTTACCCCTGACAGAATCTGGCTGATTGTTTGCAGAATATACGTACTTCCAATTTGGATTAATCGACTGTGGATTTTCTTCAAAAGGTAAATATTCTATAATTTCATCGGTTCCAGAAGCACCGTTTAAATAGGTTTTAGAAGAGAGACTATCTCTTAATTGATACAATTTAGCAGACGAAAACCAAGCGATATTGTCTTTTGCATCTCCATACATCACATTTAAACCAGGAGCATGAATTTTGGCTACCGATCTCTTAAAGTTACTTAAAGATTTGGCATGAGAAATTCCATGAGCAACACTTAACATTTCATTCGGTAATTGCGTATAAATCCAACTCATTGCAATAGGTCTTTCATCAATTACATGTTCAATTAACCCATTCATTACTGGACCATGTTTACTAACTTTTACAAAAAAAGTAGTATCCGGTTCGTCTTTAATACGAAGGGTCTTTTCTAGAATCTTATATTCTTCAAATCCGTTTGGCGTTTTGTATTCTAATGCATTTTTAGGATTGTTTTCTTCTATATAAAAATTTAAATCATCATTCGCCAACATAGTCAAACCATATGCATATTCCTTGTTATGTCCTAATAAAGGGAATGGCATTAGGGCAATATTAAATCCGTAAATTTCAAAATTTGGAGTTTTTATATGATTTTGATACCAAACAGAGGGTTGAGAAAATGCAATATGAGGGTCGTTTGCAAAAATCACTTTTCCGTTTTTTGTTTTCTCCGGTGCAATTACCCAAGAGTTACTTCCTATAAAAGAAGAAACTGGTAAATTATTCATAATATCTGCAACGCTTCTAGATAGTGTCGCATTAATTTCTTTAGGAATACTTGTTTTATTAATCGTTAAGTTTTCACCTGAAGCACTCAATAATTCATTTAAATAAGAAGTTCCTAATTTTTCTTTAATTTCTGTTAATAAAGGATCTGTTTTATGAGCTACAGCAAAGCTAAAAGACATGTACCCAAAAACGTTGTAAACATCTTTTATATCATATTCTTCTTTATCCAAACCAAGTAAAATAAACTCTAAAGGCGTATTTCCACTTTTAATAAATTGATTTACACCGTCTAAATATGCTTCTGTTAATAGGTAAGGTTGTGCTGTTTTATCTAAATTTTCAATTGTTTTTTCTGCAGCTTCTTCGATACCTAATCCGCTAAAAAATCGATCAACTTTTAAAAGTTCTTTGCCAAAAATCTCAGATAATCGTCCTGCCGCAATTCTTCTCGTCAACTCCATTTGCCACAATCTGTCTTGCGCATGCACATAACCCAATGCAATATAAGCGTCTCTCTGATTTTTAGCATTGATATGTGGAACCCCTATTTCATCAAAATAAATGGTAACATCTCCTGTGGTGTTTTTAATTTTAATTTCGCCATTGTAAACAGGATGCAATGTTTTTGAATACAGCCAACCAGCAGCAACTATAAATAAAATAAGAACAACTAAAAATATAAGGGTTTTTTTAATAATTTTCATGTAAATCTGTTTGATAATCTCAAAGGTAATAGATTTAATTTGTATTTTTGATACCCTTATTAAATAACACTTTTATGAGAAAAATTCAAATGGTAGACCTGCAGGGTCAATACGCAAAAATTAAGGATGCTGTAAATAAATCTATCACTCAAGTTCTAGATACATCTGCATATATAAATGGACCTTTAGTTCATGAATTTCAAGCAGATTTAGAAAAATATTTAGATGTAAAGCATGTAATTCCTTGTGCAAATGGTACAGATGCATTGCAAATAGCAATGATGGGCCTAGGACTAGAGCAAGGTGATGAAGTAATTACTGCAGATTTTACATTTGCCGCAACAGTAGAAGTTATTGCTTTATTAAAATTAACTCCTGTTTTGGTAGATGTAGAAGCAGATACTTATAATTTAAATATTGAAGCATTAAAGAAAGCAATTACACCAAAAACAAAAGCGATTGTTCCTGTTCATTTATTCGGACAAGTGGCAAATATGGAAGCTGTTATGGAGGTTGCCAAAGAACACAACTTATTTGTAATTGAAGACAACGCCCAAGCAATTGGGGCAAGTTATACGTTTAAAAATGGTAAAAAACAAAAAGCGGGAACCATTGGTAATGTGGGTACAACTTCTTTTTTTCCATCTAAAAACCTAGGCTGTTATGGAGATGGTGGCGCAATTTTTACAAATGATGATGCACTAGCACATATCATGAGAGGAATTGTAAATCATGGAATGTATACCCGTTATTATCATGATGTTGTAGGTGTAAATTCTAGACTAGATGCAATACAAGCAGGAGTTTTACAAGCAAAATTACCAAATTTAGATACCTATTGCAATGCTAGAAGAAATGCTGGTCGTTTTTATAATAAAGCATTTGCTAGCAATACTCATATTATTACACCAACTACTAAATCAAACGCAACCAGTAATTGTGGTGAAATTTGTGATGTCTGCGATTGTCATGTTTTTCATCAATACACTTTACAAATCACGAACGGACAAAGAGACGAACTACATAAACATTTATTAGCAGAAGGAGTGCCGAATGCTATTTATTACCCTGTTGCGCTGCATGCTCAAAAAGCATATAAAGATGCACGTTATAAAGAAAGTGATTTTCCTATAACAAACCAATTGATAAAAACGGTAATCTCTTTACCAATGCATACAGAATTAGACAACGAACAATTAGAATTTATTACAAGTACAATCAATAACTTTGTAAAATAAAAAAAAATGAAAAGAATACTTGTAACTGGTGGATTAGGTTTTATTGGTTCTCACACAGTTGTAGAATTACAGAACGAAGGTTTTGAAGTTGTTATTGTCGACGATTTATCAAACACAACTTTAAAGGTTTTAGAGAGTATTACAGAAATCACAGGAACAAGACCTGCTTTTCATCAGATTGATTTGCGCATTAAAAACGATGTAAAAAGGTTGTTTAAAACACTTAAAGTAGACGGTATTATTCATTTTGCTGCATTTAAAGCAGTTGGCGAAAGTGTCCAAAACCCATTAGAATATTACGAAAATAATATTGGAAGCTTAGTATACATATTGCAAGAAATGAGGGATCGTAACTTAGATAATTTTATATTTTCTTCTTCCTGCACTGTTTACGGGCAAGCAGATGAACTGCCAATTACAGAAAATGCACCTGTTAAAAAAGCAGAATCTACATACGGAAACACGAAACAAATTGGTGAAGAAATTATTCAAGAAACTTGCAAAGCGCATCAATTAAATGCCATTGCATTGCGGTATTTTAATCCTATCGGGGCACATGAAAGTATAAAAATTGGAGAACTACCTATCGGTGTTCCCCAAAACTTAATTCCCTTTGTAACACAGACTGCAGCAGGTATTAGAAAGGAACTGTCTGTCTTTGGTGATGATTACCCAACCATAGACGGAACCGCTGTTAGAGACTATATTCATGTAGTCGATTTAGCAAAAGCGCATATTGCCGCTCTAAAAAGGCTAATTAATAAGACCAACAAAGAAAATTTTGAGTTTTTTAATGTAGGTTCTGGAAAAGGAAGTTCTGTTTTAGAAGTTATAAAGGCTTTTGAAAAAGCGTCTGGACAGCCCTTAAATTACAAAATTGTTGGAAGAAGAGAAGGAGATATTACATCTGCATATGCCAATACAACAAAAGCAAATAAAGAACTGAACTGGAAAACAGAAAAGTCTTTAAATGAAGGTTTGGCTTCTGCTTGGAAGTGGCAACAGCGCCAATAAAAATTATTTTCTGAATTTTAATAAATTCACTTTAAGAAGAAATCACTCATTTTTGACCCTTTTTTAGTTAATTTTGGATGATTTTTTCATTTTTATTCGATTTTTTACCGTTTTTAGGTTTTTATATGATAATGAAAAACGTTCATAGTTATTAGATTCTTAACAATTGTACCACATAATTTTCAAATAGCTATTTCGAAGTTCTTTTTCATGGTTTTAACAGTATTAAGGACGCCACCTGCTATATAGCTCTTAACTTTGTAATATAATTATTAATGATATCTGAAACCAATGAACTTGATAAAAATTAGAAGAAAAACCCGTTTAGAAAAACGCTACACACACAAAATGGGAAGGCTACATACCAATGTTACTTACATTAAAAAAACATTGCTAAACATTATCCCTTTAAACACCATACATAAATACAGAAAAACGTATTATGGTGAAATTAAAGATTGCGAAGACTGTGTTTTAGCAAAATAGAATATAAAATCCCAAACGTAAGTTTGGGATTTTTACTTTTAAAAAAGCTTGCATTATTCAGTTAAAGAAGCCCCACTAGCAGCAACACTTCTATCTATTTTACGCATTAATCCTTGCAATACTTTTCCAGGTCCAACTTCTATAAATTCAGTTCCACCATCAGCAATCATTGCTTGTATAGACTGCGTCCATCTTACAGGAGCAGTTAACTGAATCATTAAATTGTTCTTAATTTCACTAGGATCTGTAACCGCACATGCTGAGACATTTTGATAGACTGGACAAGTAGGATTACTAAACGTTGTTGCTTCAATAGCAGCCGCTAACTCATCTCTTGCTGGCTCCATCATTGGTGAGTGAAATGCTCCACCAACTGGCAACAACAAGGCTCTTCTTGCTCCTTTTTCACTTAATACTTTGCACGCTTTTTCAACTGCAGTAATTTCACCAGAAATTACCAATTGTCCTGGACAGTTGTAATTCGCAGCAACTACTACACCTTCTATTTCCGAACAGGTATCTTCAACAATTACATCTTCAAGGCCTAAAACAGCAGCCATAGTAGAGGGTGCAATTTCGCAAGCTTTTTGCATTGCCAAAGCACGTTTAGAAACTAATTTTAATCCGTCTTCAAAGGTTAAAACTCCGTTTGCAACCAATGCAGACAATTCGCCTAAAGAATGTCCTGCTACCATTTCTGGTTTAAAGTCATCCCCTAAAACCTTTGCTAGAATAACAGAATGCAAAAAAATTGCAGGCTGTGTAACTTTCGTTTCTTTTAACTGTTCTGCAGTTCCTTCGAACATTATATCTGTAATAGAAAAGCCTAAAATATCATTTGCTTTTTCAAAGTATTTTTGCGCTAATGGAGATTTTTCGTATAAATCTAGACCCATTCCCGTAAATTGCGCTCCTTGACCAGGAAAAATATATGCTTTCATTTATGTTTTATTTGGTAGTTGTTTAGTTGAATCATTTTACTATAGGCTGCGAAAATAATCAATTAGTCATTAGTACATATCAAATTCAAAATAAATTAAGACTATTTGTTGTAATCAAACTGTAAAAAAACCGTCTAAATAATTTCAAGTTACATGAAATGAAAAAAATACTATTGGTATTTATAATTATCCAAACGTTTTCGAAAACACATGCCCAAACGACTATTTTTAATGATTTACTTCAAAAACACGTTACAAATGAAGGAGTTGTAGATTACAAAAAATTTAACGGTCCAAAACTAAAAAAATATCTAAACTATTTAGAAGAAACAACAGTAGATGTTTCTTGGTCAAACAATAAAAAAAAGGCCTTTTGGATAAATGCTTACAACGCATACACGATTTATTTAATTCTTCACGCTTTGAACGTAGAAAAAATTAAAAGTATTACAGATATCAAAAAAGAGGGCAAAACTGCTTGGGAAATTCCTTTTGTTAACGTTGGGGGAATGACGCATAGTTTAGATTATATAGAACATGAAGTTTTAAGAAAAACCTTATTTGACCCTAGAATTCATGTCGGTATAAATTGTGCTTCTCGCTCTTGTCCTAAATTATCAAATATAGCATTTACAGAAGAAAATATAGAACCAACTTTAGAAGCTTTAATGAGCGGATTTATCAATGACCCTTACAGGAACAAAATTACCCAAACAGCCGTTCAAATCTCTTTAATATTTGAATGGTTTGATAAGGATTTTACTAAAAACACTACCTTAATAAGGTACTTAAATAAGTATTCAAAAACTAAAATTAATGTAGATGCTAAAACTTCATATTTGAAATACGATTGGAGTTTGAACGGAAAATAAATTATTATCTTTCACATTCATTACAACATAGCTAAAAATATTTAAAAATGTCTAAACCATATTACGATTCTGGAGATTTAAGAAAATTCGGAAAAATAACAGAGTGGAGCGAAGAATTAGGTAACAAGTTCTTCGATTATTACGGGAAAGTTTTTGAAGAAGGAGCTTTAACTGCTCGCGAAAAATCTTTAATTGCTTTAGCTGTTGCACATACAGAACAATGTCCATATTGCATAGATGCCTATACAAAGGACAGCCTACAACGCGGCGTTACTAAAGAACAAATGATGGAAGCAATACATGTAGGTGCAGCTATTAAAAGTGGTGCAACCTTAGTTCATGGAGTTCAAATGATGAATAAAGTTGATAAACTTGAGATGTAAATAGTAAACAATAACTGTTTGCTAAAAAGGTGCCCAAATCAAAAACTGCTACTGCTACTGCTACTGCTACTGCTACTGCTACTGAAAACTAAAAAAATACTGAAACAAATTCAGCATGAAAAAATCATTAAAAGCAAGAAATAACGATATTGCGAATACAGCACGTCAAATGGAAATTCTTTCTAATGGCATTTTTGCTACTGGAGAATTACCAACGTTTGCTGCAAAAATTAAAGAAACTAATCAGTTCCCTTTACGTCCAAAAAAATTAGAGATTTTACAAATCAACTTAGGCTATATGTGCAATCAAGTTTGCTCACATTGCCACGTAGATGCCGGTCCAGATCGCAAAGAAATAATGACTAAAGAAACCATGGAACAGTGTTTAGAAGTTATAAAAAAAACCGAAGCACATACCTTAGATTTAACTGGAGGAGCTCCCGAAATGAATCCTAACTTTAGATGGTTTGTAGAAGAAGCTGCAAAAGCAGGAATAAAAGATTTTATCGTACGCTCTAACTTAACAATTATTCGTGCAAATAAAAAATACCACGATTTACCAGCGTTCTTTAAAAAACATGGAGTTCACGTAGTTTCCTCTATGCCTCATTGGACACGTGGAAAAACGGACAAGCAACGCGGAGATGGTGTTTTTGATAAATCTATTAAAGCTTTACAAGAATTAAACGCTGTTGGTTATGGCTTAGAAGGTTCAAATTTAAAATTAGATTTAGTCTACAATCCTTCTGGTGCCTTTTTACCGGGAGATCAGCAAGCGCTGGAAAATGATTTCAAAAAAGCATTAAAAAACGACTTTGATATTAATTTTCATAGCCTTTTTGCAATTACAAATTTACCAATTAGTCGTTTTTTAGACTTTTTAATTGCCTCAGATAATTACGAAGATTATATGCATTCACTCTTAGATGCCTACAACCCTGCCGCTGTAGAAAACGTAATGTGTACAAATACCATCTCTATAAGTTGGGAAGGTTGGCTGTATGATTGTGATTTTAATCAAATGTTAAATCTAAAAGTAGCTAGTAAAGTAAAACATATTTCTGACTATGATGAAGAATTATTACAAGACAGAGATATTATCATCAATCAACATTGTTATGGTTGCACCGCTGGCGCTGGAAGCAGTTGCCAAGGAGTTGTAGCATAATAAACAAGGGGGTAAACCCATTGTCAAAAAATAAAAACAAAAACATGAGTTATTTAGAAACTACACACAATGTATATAAAGAAGCAGCTTTAACGCCAGACGTTGGTTTGTGCTGTACTACCAATCCTATTTGGGAGTTACCAGGATTAAAAATTCCAAGAATTATGCAAGAAATGAACTATGGTTGCGGTTCTACAGTGCATGCAAGAGATTTAACCAACAACCCTAAAATGCTATATGTTGGTGTTGGTGGTGGAATGGAATTGTTGCAATTTGCTTATTTCAACAGAAACAAAGGAGGTGTTATTGGCTTGGATGTTGTAGACGAAATGTTAGAAGCTTCTCGCAAGAACTTTAAAATTGCCGAAGAACAAAACGATTGGTTTCAGAGTGATTTTGTTGATTTGCGCAAAGGAGACGCAATGGATTTGCCTGTGGAAGACAACTCTATAGATGTTGCTGCTCAAAATTGTTTGTTTAATATTTTTAAATCTGACGATTTAAAAAAAGCAATTGAAGAAATGTATCGCGTACTAAAACCACACGGAAAACTAGTAATGAGTGATCCTACTTGTGAGCAACCCATGAACGACGAATTGAGAAATGATGCTCGTTTGCGTGCTTTGTGTTTGAGTGGAAGTTTGTCTATTGCCGATTATGTGAAAGCTTTAACAGATGCCGGTTTTGGAACCATTGAAATTAGAGCGAGAAAACCTTATAGAATTTTAGACCCTAAAAATTACCCAACAGAAGCGTTAATCTACATAGAATCTATAGAAGTTGCCGCCATTAAAGATCCAATGCCTGCAGACGGACCTTGTATTTTTACAGGAAGAGCTGCCATTTATTATGGTGACGAGGATTATTTTGATGACGGATTAGGACATACTTTATTGAAAAATCAACCTTTGGCAATTTGCGATAAGACAACTACCGCTTTGCAAGCTTTAGGAAGAGACGACATCTTCTTTTCTGAACCTACTTTTCATTATGACGGTGGTGGCTGTTGTTAAAAAAAGGAGCTTAAATATATGAGTAAAAATCTATTATTAGTATTTACTAGAAATCCAGCACTAGGAAAAGTAAAAACACGTTTGGCAAAAACGGTAGGTGATAAAACGGCCTTAGAAGTTTACACTTTTTTATTAGAGAGAACCAGAGACATTGCTGCTAAAGTATCTGCAGACAAAGCCGTTTACTATTCGGTTAAAGTTAGAGAAAATGATATTTGGGATGCAACTATTTTTCAAAAACACCTACAGGTTGGAGAAGATTTAGGCATTCGAATGTTGCATGCTTTTAAAAACGGATTTGAAACGGGTTACGAAAAGGTACTGATTATTGGGAGTGACCTATATGACTTAACCGCCGAAACTATCGAAAATGCTTTTATAGCATTAGAGAACAATGAAGTTGTAATTGGGCCAGCAGAAGATGGTGGTTATTACTTATTGGGAATGAATTCTCTTGAAGAAAAGGTATTTAAAAATAAAGATTGGGGTACAGAAACGGTTAGAAAAGATACTTTAGAAGACTTAAAAGATAAAAAGGTATTTTTGTTGGGGGAATTAAATGATGTAGACGTTTTTGAGGATATTGAACACCATCCTGCTTTTCAAACATTTTTAAAATAACGGCTATTCCTTTTAATGTAGGTAGATAAATTTAGTAGCAATGAAGAAACAACAATTAAAAGAAACTATTGATTTTTTAAAGTCAAACGGAATTACAAGTCCTGAAATAGGTATTGTTCTAGGAACTGGGTTGGGAAAACTTATTGCTGAAATTTCAATAGAAAAAGAAATTGCATATTCAGACATTCCAAATTTTCCAGTAGCAACTGTAGAGTTTCATTCTGGAAAGTTAATTTACGGTTCTTTATCTGGTAAAAAGGTACTTGTAATGGTGGGCCGTTTTCACTTATATGAAGGCTACAATCCTTGGGAAGTTACCTATGGGATTAGAGCAATGCAGGGTTTAGGTATTAAAAACTTACTAATTTCGAATGCTGCAGGCGCCATAAACCTCAATTATAAAAAAGGAGATTTAATGCTAATTGAAGATCATATTAATTTACAAGGAAGTTCTCCTTTAGCGTTTCAAGGAGCAAATAATTTTGGAAATATTTTTGCAGATATGCTAGCACCCTATTCAGCAGCATTAAATACAAAGATTATTGCCATTGCGAAGGCTGAGAATATTTTGTTGCATCAAGGAACCTATGCAAGTGTTTTAGGTCCGCAATTAGAGACAAGAGCAGAATATAGAATGTTACAAATTTTAGAAACAGATGCTGTTGGCATGAGTACTGTGCCAGAGGTAATTGTTGCAAAACAACTGAACCTACCATGTGCTGCTATTTCTGTTTTAACAGATGAATGCGATCCTAAAAACTTACAGCCTGTAAATATATCAGAAATTATTGCCATTGCCGGAAAAGCAGAACCTAAGATGATTGCCTTGTTCAAAGAACTTATTAAGGTAATTTAAATACCAATTTCTATTGCAAGAAAAACAAATTACTTATTTCTACCCTTTTCATTTGGGTATAAATTTGGTAAATTATCACTTTGAAAATATCTTTTTGTATCTATATTAATACCAGTAATTTTCCCCTTAAATGCAGCTCCTGTATCTATATTCCAAACATTAAATGCATTCATCGGCGTAGTCTCTCCAAAATTAGTTGTTGGCGTATGCCCTATATAAATTTCACTATAATGTTGTAATCTTTTTGGAAAATAAATAGCATCTTTATCCATGTTTTTATTCATTGCTAGTGCCAATTCCCACAAAGTTCTGTCAAAGTAAAAATTTTCTGTAAAAATTTCTTTTTCAACTCCATGAACCGAAGTAAAACCAGCATGTAAAAACAATCTATTCTCCGCATCTAAATGGTACAACGGCATGTTTTCAAAAAAACTTAAATGCTCTTTTTTATCTTCCTCTGAAAAAATATCATAACTATCTATCGTTTCTTTGCCCCCATGCAGATACCACAAAGGCTCTACAATAGCAGTTTTTAACCAATTCTCGCACCAGACGTCATGATTTCCTTTGATAAAAATACATTTTACTTTCTCTGACAACTCAATTAAAAACTGAATTACTTGTGCAGCTTCACTCCAACCGTCTACATAATCTCCCACAAAAATTAGTGTATCTTCTTCTTTTACTTCTAACTTATTTAAAACCTGAAGTAATGCTTTTAAACCTCCATGAATGTCACCAATTACAAATGTTCTTTTCGTCATAATTTTTCTCAAATATTAAGAGGTTAATTTTGTTACAAATACATTTCTATTTACTCTGCTATAAATGATTTCTGAATTACTAAATTCACCCAATTATCTGCGCTTAAACCGTATAAGTATAATTTATACGTATCATCTATAACCAAACTAGGTGGTGTATCTGTATGAATTTTACCAACTACATTCGATTCATTATAATATTGAAATATAGTTTCAGTAGTAAAAGTTCCAGAAAGAAAAACATCATCATTTTGTGTAAAAACTTGAAAATATTGTTCACTTTCAGCAAAACTGGTATCTGACCAAGTAAAAACTGGTTTTAAAACTTCTGGATATGTAGGATTAATATCAGTAGACCAAACGGTAGTTCTTGTTAAATTTTTTGTCTTTATTGCCGGTGACATATGTAATTTACCATCTGCAAGGTACGTTACCAAACACCATAACTCATCTGAAGAAGTATTTGAAAAACGTCTTAATTTACCCCCAAACTGTGCAATATGTGAAAGGTTTCTTCTTTTATAATTTGCTAATTCTGCTGGATCTGCCATTGCGTTTTCAGTTTCATAATATCGATATTCATACGCACCTTCAATAGGGTAAAAATAGATATATGTTTCTTGTTTATTACCATTTGCATTTCCTGCAAACGCGAATAAAGTGTCTATTTCCTTTTCAGAATTTAGTGCTACATATTCCTTTAAGTTTAGAGGAATAAACTGCTCTTCTATTATAATATTTACCCAATTATCTTCACCGATACCAAACGTTGTAAAATTATAGATTTCATCTGCTATCAATTCTGACGGGGTTATATCGTTTATATTTGAGTTCACATTTGTCTCATCATAATATTGAAAGAATGTTTCTTCTGTATATGTGCCTGAAATAAAATCTTGTGCTTCGTCTGTAAGTATTTGAAAATAATTGACACTTTCGTTTGTTGTACTATCTTCCCATGTGAAATTAGGTTCTAGAGTTGTTTTATAGTTTATTAGAACATCATTAGAATATACCGTGGATTTAGAAGTGTTATTTAATTTAATAGGATTAGAAATTCGTAATACTCCATTAATTTTATAAGTTACTAAACACCAGTTTTCTGAGCTCGCTGATCTAGAGAAACGTCCTAATTTATTACCAAAAGTCATTTCACTTCCTAGACTTTCTCTACTATAATTCATGAAATTACCTTTATCTAAGGAAGCGTCTGTTAGTTCATAATATCTTATATCTGAAGCACCTACCTCAGGATAATAGAAAATATATGTTAAACTAGTATTTGACGATGCATTTGCTGCAAAAGCAAAAACTGCATTTTCTTCAACGTTTAAGTTTTCATTCATATATTCTTGTAAATTTCTAGCTACAGAAATATCTGTATCTTGTGAACAAGATAAAATTGAAATACAAGTAAGAAAGAATACTATTTTTTTAAAATCCATATAAT
>CAJXTJ010000054.1 GCA_913061165.1 uncultured Polaribacter sp. | reverse complement strand
TCTACACGTAAGGAGTCGTCGGCAGCGTCAGATGTGTATAAGAGACAGAAATACAAGTCTCCGTTGTATGAAAAATCAACTTATATAATAAATGATATAGAAGAAAATGATGTTTCTGATATCAAATTATCTATAGAAATCCTAAAAGCAAGACTTGACAATATTAATACCAAAACACCTTTTCACATTGCATACAATCCTGCATTAGAAAAAGTGATAAAATCCTATTTAAAGTATCGTAAAAGATATTACCCTGCTTTAATGGCGAAGGCTGCGTATTATTTTCCAATGTTCGAGAAATATCTAGACCAATATGATATTCCTTTAGAAATGAAGTATTTAGCGATTGTGGAGTCTGCTTTAAATCCAACTGCAAAATCTAGAGTTGGTGCAACGGGCTTATGGCAATTTATGTATCCCACCGGTGTACAGTACAAATTAAAGGTAAGTTCTTATGTAGATGAGCGCCAAGATCCTGTTAGGGCAACCATTGCCGCTTGCGAATACTTGTCAGATTTGTACACTATTTTTGGCGATTGGGATTTGGCTTTAGCAGCCTACAATTCTGGGCCTGGAAATGTTGCGAAAGCGATTAAACGTTCTGGAGGTTACAGAAATTACTGGAATATTCGTCCGTTTTTACCAAGAGAAACTGCTAGTTACGTGCCCGCATTTTATGCAACTATGTATTTATTCGAATATCAAAAAGAGCATCAATTAATTGCAGAAGCTCCGCAAATTCGTTATTTTGAGACAGATACGCTACAGGTAAAAAAGACCATAAGTTTTGATCAGGTTTCAGAAATTACAGGTATTAATTTAGAATTAATTCAGTTTTTAAATCCTTCTTATAAATTAGATATTATTCCTTTTGTTGAAGGGAAAAATTATACAATTACACTGCCAAGAAAAAATGCTTTCAATTTTATAGAAAAAGAGCAAGCAATTTATGCTTTAGCGGACGAGGACGCTGCTCAAAGAGAAAAGCCATTGCCTAAGTATTTTGAATTAGATAAACGCATTCGGTACAAAGTAAAAAATGGAGATTTCTTAGGGAAAATTGCAAATAAATTTGGGGTAAGAGTAAGTGATATTAAACGTTGGAATAGGTTGAAAAACAGTAGATTAAAAATTGGTCAACGTTTAAGTATTTATCCAAAGAAAATAGCAATTACAAAAGCTAAATTAAAGGCTTTATCAGTAAAAAAATAGAGAAACATCAAATAAGAACGGTGATTTTGAAATTTACATAGTAAGAAAAGGAGATTCACTTTGGACAATTTCTAGAAAATTTATGAATATTTCTATGGATGAAATTAAAAAGTGGAACAATATTTGGAGTGTTAAAAGTTTAAAGCCTGAAACTAAACTTAAAATTTATAAAAGCGAATTATGAAAAATTTATTTTCAATATTTATGGTAGCAGTTGTACTAACTTCTTGCATAGGAACAGATAAGTTTGTGTTAAGAAATTCTCTTGGTAAAGTGAATAAAGTAATGGTAGTTACTAAAGCTAGCGACTGGAACGGAGACATAGGTTCTGCAATTAGAAATTCTTTTGGTGAGATTATGGTAGGTTTGCCCCAACCAGAAACCATACTGTCTGTCTCTCAGATTGCACCAAATGGTTTTAACTCTATGATGAAGGTTTCTAGAAATATTCTAATTATAGGTAAGGGTGACAAAGAAGATTTTTATATAAAGAAAAATGTATATGCCCAACCCCAAATTATTATTTATGTTTACGGAACAGATGATGCAAGCATTATAAAAATATTTAACAAACATAAAAAAGAAATTATAGACGCTTATATCTCTTCGGATATATTAATGACTCAGAATATTTTTAAGAGGAAGAAATTAGATGATTCTCAATTTAAGACACTCCAAAATTTAGGCGTTTCTTTTACTGCTCCAGAAAATTTTAAAACCGTAGATGATACTGGAGATTTCTTATGGTTACGACAACACTTAACTAGCGGAATTGCAAAAACAGGGAGTAATAATATTTTAGTGTATTCAGTTCCTATAAAAGACGAAACTAAAATTGCTGAAAATATTATTGCAGTTAGAAATAGTATTGGTAAAACGTACATACCTGGCACAGATCCAGAAACAATGCATATGATTACAGAAGAGGCATACACACCTTTTACTTCTGAGGTTGTTTTAGATGGTAAAAAAACCTTTGAAACAAGAGGTAAATGGGAAGTAAAAAATGATTTTATGGCAGGACCATTTTTAAATTACTCGGTAGTTGATAAGAAGAAGAATAGAATTATCGTTTTTGAAGGTTTTACGTATGCTCCTTCCGTTAATAAAAGAGCTTTTTTGTTTGAGTTAGAAGCAATTGCAAAATCTATGAAGATTAAATAACTATATTATGTTTCAATGGTAGTGCTTATTAATACCCTATTTTTTTTCGTAACCTCTTTATAACTTTGCTTGCTGTTGCACTTGCTTTTTCTGCTCCAATACTTAGTGCTTCATCAATCTCATGTTTGTTTTCCATGAAGTGATTGTACTTTGTTCTAACCGTTGCAAATTTCTCTATGATTAACTCATATAAAGCCTGTTTTGCGTGACCATAACCATAATTTCCACCTTCATAATTTGCTCTCATTTCTTTAATTTGAGTAGCTGAAGCTAGTAGTTTATACAAAGCAAATACGTTATCAGTATCAGGGTTTTTTGGATCTTCCAAGGCCAAGCTATCGGTTTTAATTCCCATAATTTGTTTGCGTAATTTTTTATCTGTAAGAAAAATATTGATCGTATTGTTTCTAGATTTACTCATTTTTTCACCATCAATTCCTGGAACTAATTTTGTGTGTTCTTGTATTTTTGCTTTTGGCAAGACCAATGTTTCTCCTAGAACGTTATTTATTCTACTAGCAACATCTCTTGTCATTTCTAAATGCTGTAATTGATCTTTACCAACAGGAACAATTTCTGCATCATACAGCAAAATATCTGCCGCCATTAACATTGGATAGGTAAACAAACCAGCATTTACATCTCCTAATCGGTCTGATTTATCTTTAAAGCTATGGGCTAATGTTAGTCTTTGAAAAGGAAAGTAGCAACTTAAATACCACGTTAGTTCTGCTGTTTGAGGAACATCACTCTGTCTATAAAAAACAGTTTTATTAATATCTAAACCACAGGCTAACCAAGTTGCAGCAGTACTGTAGGTATTTTCTCTTAATTCTTTTCCGTCTTTAATTTGAGTTAAAGAATGCATATCTGCAATAAATAAATACGCTTCATTTTCTGGGTTATTTGCCATTTCTACTGCTGGTAATATGGCACCCAGTAAATTCCCTAAATGCGGTGTTCCTGTACTTTGAACACCTGTTAAAATTCTTGACATTAATTTTTATTTTTGATATCTTTATAATCGTTGGATATTTAAGTTCTTCTAAACAGCACAAAATACAAATAAGTAAGGTGTTAGAACAATCTATGAAAGCAAAAATAAGGTTTTGATTAGGAAAATCGATAAACAAAAAGAATATTAGTATTTTTGTTTACTTATTGAGGTTTAAATTAAGAATTAGGAACTTCATTTTTTTTGGTCTTTAAATAAACTATTGAAATTTATAATATATTCTGTGAAATTTATAAAAGTTCCTTTATTTTTAATCTGGAGAATGTGGTTTGGCATTTTAATGTTTATTTCTCTTGTCTTATTTTTTCCTTTTTTATTAATATTTTCCTTTAAAGAAGAGCATTATCATATCTTTTGGAGATTTGCGAGAATACTTTCTAGAATATTAATTCATGGAATGGGCTTTCGCTTAAAGTTTGAATCAAATCAAAATATAGATCTTAATAAAAGTTATATGTATTGCCCAAATCATGGTTCTTTATTAGATCCTTTTGTGTTAATTGCTTTGAGTAAAAAACCAATTGTATTTGTAGGTAAAAAGGAATTGGAAAGGATTCCTGTTTTTGGTTTTTTTTGTAAGAGAACAGCAATTTTGGTAGACAGAAGTAGTGTAGAAAGTAGAAAACAGGTTTTTGAAATGGCTAAAAAAAGATTACAAAATGGAGTAAGTATGGCAATTTTTCCGGAAGGATTAGTGCCTACTGAAGACGTGATTTTAGCACCTTTTAAAAAAGGAGCATTTAGTCTAGCAATAGAGTTTGAAATACCAATTATTCCTCAAGTTTATTATGACTGTAAACGTTTTTTTTCTTGGGATGTTTTTAAGGGAAGACCAGGTACTTTAAGAGTGCATCAGCACAATTTTATAGAAACAAAAGGTTTGTCTTTAGCAAAAGACATGAAGGTTTTAAAAGATAAAACATTTCATCTTATCTACAATGAATTAGAAAAAGATGCGAAATATATGAAAGATACAAATAGAAAAAGATGAGTGAAAAACTAAACTACACCTATAGCAAAATTGAAGAAAAATTAAATATTTGGTCTCATGCTTTTGGCTTATTATTAAGTATTATTGCTTTTCCTTTTTTGGTTATAAAGTCATTTAATTTTGATGGTTTTTGGAAACCCACAAGCTTTATAGTTTACGGTTTTAGCCTAATCATATTATACGCAGCATCTACATTTTACCATGCGGCAACAGAGCCTAAGAAAAGAAGAAAACTAAACATCGTAGATCATGCAGCAATTTATGTTCTAATTGCAGGCAGTTATACACCTTTTACCTTGGTAGGTTTAGACTCTAGTTTAGGAAACTACATGTTTATTTTTGTTTGGCTTTTTGCATTAGTTGGTGTTATTCTAAAATTATTCTTTACCGGTAAATTTGATAAATTATCTACAGCAATGTATTTACTAATGGGGTGGCAAGTTGTCTTTTTTATAAACCCTTTAATAGAAAGCCTATCTACTTTTAGTTTAAACTATTTATTTATAGGAGGTGTGTTTTATAGTATTGGAGCCGTATTATATATGATAAAAAGACTACCGTACAATCATGCAATTTTTCACCTTTTTGTTCTTTTAGGAAGTTTTAGTCACTTCTTGGCAATCTATTTCATGTAGTAGATTTGTATTTTCTAATCACCAATTTTTAAACGGAAGTTTACTGATACTAGAATTATAATATTTTACCGTTCCAGTAACCTCTTTGGCTAACCAATTTGGTTTATCGAATGTCTCATTTTCAAAATTCAATTCTATTTCTGCAACAATTAAACCTAAGTTATCTCCTAAAAATTCATCCACTTCAAAAGTATGCTTTCCTTTTTTTATTAAATAGCGGTGTTTTTCGATGATGCTTGGTTCACATAAAAGTAGCAGTTCTTCCCCCTCAGAAAGAGCGATTTCCTTTTCCCATTCAAATCTTGTAGTACCGGCTTTGTTAGATTTTCCTTTAATGGTTAAAAAAGCTTTGGTATTAGAAACTCTTACTCGAACCGTTCTATTTTTATCAGCGTTTAAATATCCTTGCTTAATATATTTCTTTTCGAAACTTTCTATTTTAAAATCTAAGTTTTTTACTAAAAATTTTCTTTCTATTTCTAAGCTCATAAAATATGATTCAATTTTGCACTAATGTAGTATGTTTTAGCGTTATTGTAACAATAAATAAATATCTTTGAAGTATAAAAATTCTTAATGAAAAAAATCTTTTCTCTTTATGTATTACTTTTTTCTCTAGTAATATCTGCACAAACAGATTATAGTGCTTCTTGGGAAGATTTTTACTCCTATAATAATGTAAAAGACTTTACAAAGGTAGATACTATAATTTATGCCTTAACAGATAATGCAATTTTTACATATGATGTTTTAAGTGGTGAAATTAACAAAATTTCTTCGATACAAGGTTTGTCTGGTGAAACAACTTCTGCTATCTATTATAATGAAACATTTAAAAGAGTTGTTATTGGTTACGAAAATGGGTTAGTAGAGGTTATTGATGATGACGGTTCTATTACCATTTCATCAGATATTGTTAATTTTAATCAATCTGGAGAGAAAAGTATTAATCATATTTCTGAATTCAATAACAAACTTTATTTATCCACACCTTTTGCAGTGGTAGTTTATGATATAGAAAACCTAGAGTTTGGTGATACTTATTTTATTGGAAATAATTCTTCTTCTGTAAAAATTAATGAAACAATAATTTCTAATAATGTAATATATGCAGCAACAGAAGAGGGTGTTTTTAAGGCAGATATTTTTAAAGCAGATGATATAACAAGTAACTTATTAATAGACTTTAATAATTGGCAGCTGTTATTTCCTGGAGATTTTAAAGGGATTACTACTTTTGAAAATGTTTTATATGTTATAAAAGGTTCTGAATTAGTTGCTTTGGATGGAATTAATTTAGGTAACAAAATAAATTTTTTGGAGGAAATAAAAGGGCTAAAAGCATCTACCACACATTTAAGTGTCTCTTTAGATAAAGAAGCAAGAATCTATGACAGTTCTATGAATTTAGTTCAGGAATTTATTCCAAATTTAGAGCATGATTATACACTAAACACTGCTTTTTTTGAAGCTGATATGGTTTTTTTAGCAACTAAAGAATTTGGAATTTTAGAGACAACAATTTCTGAACCTATTACTTATTTAGAAATACATCCTGACGGTCCTTTATCAAATGCTGTTTTCTCTATTACTGCTCAAAATAACAATTTTTGGGTGGTTTATGGAGGTTATGATAGCACTAATACACCATTAAATATTAAAAATGGTTTTAGTGAATTTAATGGAGAAAATTGGATAAACACTAATTTTAATTCAAGCTTACCAAATGATTTAGTAGATGTTACTATAGATCCTAGCCACGAAAACAGAGTCTATATAAGTGCTTTGGGTGAAAGCAGTAACATAGAGGCTAAACCTTCAGGTGGCTTATTGGTTGTTGAAGACAATGTTTTGGTGCAAACTTATAATCACTTAAATAGTTCTCTTACACCCATTTTAATTTCTTTACCCGCTATAAATATTAGAGTTAGTGGTTCTGCTTTTGACAGTAGCGGAAATCTTTGGGCAACAAATTATGAAACAGGTGAGGAGTTAGTAAAACTTTCTGCAAATGGGCAATGGAGTAGTGTAGATTTAGGAGTTGTGCAAACAAGTTTAGCTGCAGGCTTAACTGAAGTTATTGTAGATCGAAATAATAGTATATGGATAGGTTCTAGGCGAAATGGGGCTTATGTTTATAATGAAAACGGGAACCGAAAAAAAGCCTTAATTGCAACACCTAATGAAGGAAATTTACCAGATTTAAATGTAAGAACTATCGCTGTAGATAGAAGTAATAGAATTTGGCTGGGTACAAAATCTGGATTGGTAGTGTATAGTAATGCATCTGGTGTTTTTGATGAGGTAGCTACAAATGCACAACCTGTTGTTATTAATGGAGATGAAAATGGTTTTGGAGATCGTCTATTGGGTGACCAAACAATTAATTCTATTGTAGTAGATGGGGCAGATAATAAGTGGTTTGGCACAGACAGTGGGGGTGTTCTTTGCACAAATCCAAACGGACAAACTACAATTGCAATTTTTAGTAAAAAAAACTCACCATTGCCTTCTAATAGGATTTTAAAAATTAGTGTAGACAAAGCAGCAGGTAAAGTTTATTTTGCGACAGATAAGGGCATTGTTGCTTACAATAGCAATGTTGCACCTTTTGGAGATGTCTTAGAAGCTGTTTATGCATTTCCAAACCCTGCACTTAATAATCACGAAACTGTTACTATAGATGGTAGGAACGGCACCCATTTACCAAAAGGAACAAATGTAAAAATTCTTGATGTTGCTGGTAATTTAGTGCATGAAACAAATGTTGTAGAAGGGCAAGAACTGCAAGGGGGAAAAGTAGTTTGGAACAAACGAAACTTGGCAGGAAATAAAGTAGCTTCTGGTATTTATATTGTGTTACTTTCTAATGATGATGCGTCAGAAACTGCTGTCACAAAAATTGCTATTATTAATTAAATGGCCACTATAACCACAAAAGCAATTGTACTAAGCAGCTTAAAATATAGCGACACTAGTTTAATAGTGAAATGTTATACTGAGCAAGAAGGCATTAAATCTTATATTATAAAAGGTGTTTTAAAAGCGAAAAAAGGCGGAATTAAAGTCGCTTATTTTCAGCCATTAACACAACTAATTTTGGTTGCAAATCATAGTTCTAAAAGTTCGCTTAATACTTTAAAAGAAGTTCAAATTTTAAACCCTTACAAAACAATTTACAGAGACATTGTAAAACAATCTGTGGTATTGTTTATGTCTGAAGTATTTTCAAATAGTATACAAGAAGAAGAAAAGAATGAAGATTTTTACACCTATTTAGAAGCGGGTTTAATATGGTTAGATGCTCATGATAAAATAGCTAATTTTCATTTACTTTTTTTATTAAATGCTGCCCATTTTTTGGGTTTCTATCCAAACACGACAGAAACCACACTTTTGGGTTTTGATTTGTTAAATGGAAACTTTTCAGAACCAACAGGTAATAAAAATATTATTTCTGGGAATGAATTTTATCAATTTAAAAAGCTGTTAGGCATAACTTTTGATACAATTGAAGATGTGTCTTTTAGTAAAAATGAAAGGCAGCTTGTATTACAGATCATAATCAGATATTTTGAATTACATTTGGATGGTTTTAGGAAACCGAAATCATTACAAATTTTAGAAGCAGTTTTTAATTAATGAAAAATTTATTTTTTACAATTATTTTCTTAATCAGTGGATTTACGCTTGCGCAAAAAGTAAAAGTTTTAGATCAGCAAACTGGTAAAATCGTTAAAAATACTAGTATTTTTAACGATAAAGAAACTATTAATATAACTACAGATGTTAATGGATTTGCAGATATTTCTGAATTTAAAAATACTGAGATTGTAGTTTTTTCACATCTTTCTTATGCGGTTTTAAGAGTAAAAAAATCTATTATTAAATCTAAAAATTATATTATTTATTTAACTAAAGAATCAGAGCAGTTAGATGAAGTAGTAATTTCTCTGTTTAAAAAAGAAGAGAAAACAGCTAGAATTGCAGAACAAATAGCTGTTTTAAATGCGCGAGATATACAGAAAATATCACCGCAAACATCTGCAGATTTATTAGCAACAATACCTGGTATAAAAGTACAAAAATCTCAGTTTGGTGGAGGAAGTCCTGTAATTCGAGGCATGGAATCTAACCGAGTTTTGTTGGTGGTTGATGGTGTTAGGATGAACAATGCTATCTATAGAAAAGGACATTTACAAAGTTCAATTACGGTAACGCCGAACATGTTAGATAAAACAGAAGTTGTCTTTGGACCTTCGTCGGTAGTGTATGGCTCTGATGCTTTGGGAGGTGTCATTCATTATTATACAAAAACCCCAAAATTATCTCAAAAAAATGAAGTTAAAAGTCAGTTATTTTCTAGATTTTCAACAGTAAATCAAGAAGTTACAACAAATGTGTCTGCGGAGATTAGAAAAGAAAATTGGGCATCCTTAACGAGTGTTTCTTATAGTGACTTTGGAGATTTGAAAGCGGGTAAAAACCGTTCGCACGGTTTTAAAGACTGGGGAAGAGTCTTTTACTTTTCAGAAAATATTAATGGAAACTACAATGAAAACCCGACAAAAAATTCTAATTCAAATATTCAGAGAAATACCGGGTATCAACAAACAGATATTTTGCAAAAATTCTTCATTCCCTTATCAAAAAACACAGATTTAAAGGTAAATCTTCAATACTCAACATCATCAGACATCCCTAGATTTGATAGATTGACCGAGCTGAAAGATGGAGATTTAAAATTTTCAGAATGGTTCTATGGTCCACAAAAACGATTTTTAGCAGCTACTCAACTAATTTTAAATCCTTCTAAAAGGTGGTTAGAAAGTGGTGTGATAACAGCGGCATATCAGAATTTAAAAGAAAGTAGAATTCAACGGAAATTTGGCAGTTTAAATCGGTTTTATAGAGAAGAAGCAGTAGAAGTTTTTAGCCTTAACGGAGATTTTTCAATAGCACTAACAGCAGATAAAAGAAGAACACTTTCTTATGGTTTTGAGTTTGCTTATAATGATGTGAATTCGAATGCATATGGTAAAGAATTAAACATTGTTAACGGAGAAATAGAAGGGTTTTCAAATGATTTTAAAGTACAATCTCGATATCCCGACGGGGGAAGTAATTATTTAAGCTCTGCAGCTTACATAGATTATAGACAAGATATTAATAGCAAGTCCACTTTAAATTCTGGTATTCGTTTTACAAATACAAATTTAAACGCAACCTGGATAGATCAAACGTTTATACATTTAGCAGAAACCAATATTCAAGCAAATCATTCTGCTGTAACTGCAACACTAGGGTATGTATACAAGCCTAATAAAAATTGGCAAATAAATAGTGTTATATCTTCTGGATTTAGATCTCCAAATATAGATGATATAGGCAGGGTTAGAGAAAAGGCAGGCACTGTGACAGTGCCAAATATACATGTTACGCCAGAATTTGCTTACAACGCAGAAATTGGAGTTCAGAAATATTTTAATGATAGAAAATTCCGTTTTGGTGCTAATATTTATTACACTTTATTAGATAATTATATTCAAAGAGATTTTGTTTTTAATACAAATGGAAGTATTAAGCAAGTAGAGTTTGATGGTGAATTTGGGAATCCTGTCTCTAACCAGAATAAAGACAATGCCTATATTACAGGTTTTACCGCCAATTACTTAGGTAAGATTTCTAATTCTTGGAGAACTTCTGGTTTTATAACGTACACAAAAGGAAGAACCTATGACACAAATGAGCCAATGTCTTCAATTCCTCCCTTATTTGGACAGTTTGAACTAAATCATAAGGTAGATAGATTTGAGTTCGGTGCAGCTATTCGTTTTAACGCGAAGAAAAACATTAAAGATTTTAATATTACAGAGGGAATAGATAACCATGATTTAACCCCAATTGTAAATGAAAACACAACTGAGGATTTACTTAAATATGCCGGCTCACCGAGTTGGATTACTGCAGGTTTAAATTTCAGGTTTGTGGTAAATAATAATTTTTCAGTACTGGCAAGGTTAGATAATTTATTAGATCAACACTATATAGAGTTTGCATCAGGAGTTGCTTCTCCAGGAAGAAACCTATCCGTTTCTTTTATGGCTAATTTTTAGTTTATTTCTTTTTTCCTTCTTCTGTAAAATTTTCAGTCAAACCTTTTTCTGTTTTTACGATGCTAACAATGATAGATAAAAACACAAAAGCCATGGGTTGCCAGGTTAATGCTGCATTTAAAAAAGTTACAAACGCTAAACCAGCAAGAAAAGAAATACCTGCATAAATTAATAAACTCTTATTAAAAGAGGTGTTTGCATAATCCCATATTTGCTGATTCTGTGTTGCTTTCGGTGTTCTATACCCATATAAACTATTTATTTTCTTAGGTGGAAATTTCCAGAAAAGAATACTAATTAAAAATAATAATCCGTTTGTGGTAAACACATATAATAAAGCATCATTCATCTTTCTATTTTTTAAAATTCACTACCGTTTACTTTTTTATAGGTCTAAGCAATCCTTCTTGCGCAAAAGAGGCAATTAACTTTCCATCTCTTGTAAATATATTTCCTTTAGCTAAACCCCTTGCTCCATAAGCATTTGGTGATTCGGCAGAAAATAACATCCAATCATCAAAATCGAAATCTCTAAAAAACCACATCGAATGGTCTAGACTAGCTGTTTGGGTATTTGCAAAACTAAACTTACTTCCGTTTGGGTTAAAAGCCGCATTTAATACATTATAATCAGAAATATAGGTAAGAATTTCTTGTTTTGTTCTATAGTCTAAATCTATTTTTTCACCTTTTAAACGAAACCAAATGTGTTCTGTTGCTGGCAAATCTTTTGGGTCTAAAGGGTTTGGAACTCTCACAGGTTTAAACTCTATGGGTCTTTTTATACTTAAAAAGGCTTTTATAGATTTTGGTAAGAAATCGCCAAATTGTGCTAACATATCGTCCCAACTTGATAATTCTTCTGGTTGCTTTATGTTCGCATCAAAATTTGTTTGATGTTCAAAACCCTCTTCTTTTTTATGAAATGATGCAGCTAAAATAAAAATAGATTTATCGTGTTGAATTGCAGTAACTCTTCGGGTAGAAAAACTTCCGCCATTTCGCATTTCTTCTACTTTATACTGAATAGGGACTGTTAAGTCTCCTGCTTCTAAAAAATAACTATGTAAAGAATGTAAAAAGCGGTTTTCTGGTATGGTTCTATAGGCAGCATTTACAGCTTGTGCTAAAACTTGGCCTCCAAAAACATGCGGACTTCCAATAGTATAACTATCTCCACTAAAGGTATTGTTGCCTAAATTTTTTAAGTCTAAAAGGGCAATTAATTCTTGGCTAGTTTGCATTTATTCTATTTTTTAAAAGGAAATTTTTGTTGAAACGGAGTCGGTTGAACTCTTTGCAAAAATAACTTTAAAATTTTGTTTTTTATGGTTTTCTTGTGACGAAGATACATGGTTAAATCTTGAGGAATTGCACCAACAGAACTTTTAATTTCGCTTGCGGTTCTGCCAAAATTAATTGTTTTTAATTTTTTGCTAATGCCAATTTTTATATATTCATATAGCATTCTTTGGTAAATGGCATATGCTCTATTTAATTGATAATCAATGCCTACAAAATGTGCGTCTAAAGAGTTTTTGTTTACTACGCCAGAGATAAAACCTACCATTTTATCTTCTAGCCAATAGGTTTTTAAGATATAATCTTCACCCAGCTTTTCTTTTAAATCTCTATAAGTCTCTAAATTAAAATTACCCAAATTAAAGCCAGCATTAGCAGCTACTTTTTCGTATAAAGTGGTCATTTTAGGTAATTGTTCTTCAAAAGTACTTAAAGTAACTTCTCTTATTAAAAGTTCTGCACTTTGTAGATATGCTTTTCTTGCTTTTACTCTAAATTTTGTTTTCATTGCGGCCAAATAGTCATCAAAATTGTGCCAATTTTCCTCTAATTGTAGTTTCATATTCGGTGCTACAGAAAATGCATGGTACTTATAATCTTTTAACTCATCTGTAATAAACAGCGATTCTTTTGCAAAGTCTTTTAGTAAGAATGCATCTATCTGTTTTTTTAATGTTTTGTTAGAATTAACAAAATAATTAATGCTTTTTGCGAGTTCTTTTACAATTGCTTTTTTATCTTGATTTTCCTTTATAAAAACACCATGTTCTCCGCTTACAAAGGTGTTTCCACAAATTAAAAGTTTTAATGGTTTTTTATTTGGAATTATATGTAATTTTCTACCAATTTTTTTTAAAAATTCTAAATCGTTTTTAATTCCTTTTAAATAAAAGTCAATAATTTTTATACTAGCAAAAGCGATTGGTTGCTTATGATTATCAATTAATACGATATATGAAAAAGTAATTTTTGAATGGTTTTTTTCTAAAGAAGTTAAAAATTTAGGATTGAAATAAATATTACCTCCACAACCTAAGGCCTCCCAAGTTTGGGAAGGAATTGCTGCTACAGAAGTGTAAAATAATGCAGTGCTTGTATTTTTACAAGAGATCAAATTAATTAATTGAGGTTTTAGTATTTTGTAATATTTAATATACCGTATTCTTATTTAAAAGTTAAAGATGCTAAAAAAAAAATG
>CAJXTJ010000053.1 GCA_913061165.1 uncultured Polaribacter sp. | reverse complement strand
GGCAGCGTCAGATGTGTATAAGAGACAGTATATATATCATCCAATAAAACTACACCTGTAATATCAGAACTACAAGAGAAAAGCAAGAATAGAGATAAAGCAGCAATTATTAACTTATTTTTATGCATCGTATTAATGAGATATAAAAAGCATTTTATCAAAAAAAAAACAATAAATTCAGTTACGCAACTAATTAAATAACATCAATACAATGATGTCATTAGAGTTAAATTATTGCTAGTAAACTTAATTCTAAAATTTTAATAAATCTGCCCAAAACCAGCCCATATATGCTATCTTGATAATAACTTCAATTATAGTTCTAGAAATCTTAACGATATCCTCTCTATTCATTCGTTATTAAAGAAGTAAGCCTTTTTTGTAAATACCAAGTACTGTTGATAACCCGAATATAAAGAACTCCAAAGGTGAGTTCTTATTGGTATTGAGAATGTTACGAGTAGTTTATAGGAGTAGCTGTCACCAGTCAATACTCCGAATTAACGAAGTAAGCTTGTTTTAAAATGATATAAATTGAAGATTTGAGATATCTTTCTGTATCTAATAGGGGTAAGAAAATGTTCCTTAAAACCCCTTATTATATAAAATAAATACTATTGATAATCGGAATATAAAGAACTCCAAAGATGGGTAGTTATAATTGATATTGAGAAACTTAACATCCATTTTATGGAGTAAGGATTACCAACACACACATCTACTCCACTGTAACAGATTTTGCTAAGTTTCTTGGCTGGTCTACATTCTTATTTAACATTACTGCAATATGATAAGACAATAACTGAAAAGGAATTGTTGTTAGCAAAGGCGCCAAGGCTTCCTCCGTTTCTGGAATTTCAATTACATGATCAGCAATTTCTTTCACCTGAGTATCTCCCTCTGTAACAATTGCTATAATTTTACCTGATCTCGATTTTATTTCTTGAATATTACTTACAACTTTTTCGTAGTGTCCTTTATTTGTTGCAATCACAAAAATTGGCATATTTTCATCAATCAAAGCAATTGGCCCATGTTTCATTTCTGCCGCAGGATAGCCTTCTGCATGAATGTATGAAATCTCTTTTAATTTTAAAGCACCTTCTAAAGCTACAGGAAAATTAAAACCTCTACCTAAATACAAGCAATTTTTAGCATCTTTGTACACTGCTGCAATCTCTTTTACCTTATCATCTATCTTTAATAAGGTTTCAATTTTCTTAGGTATTAACTGCATTTCTTGCATAAACGCCATAAGATTTGGCTTAGAAATCTCTCCTTTTTTAGAAGCTAGTTTTAACGCAATTAAAGTTAATACTGTAATTTGTGTTGTAAATGCTTTCGTAGAAGCAACTCCAATTTCTGGCCCTGCATGCGTATAAGCGCCTGCGTGTGTTTCTCTAGCGATAGAAGAACCAACTACATTACAAATACCAAAAACAAATGCTCCTTTAGATTTTGCTAATTTTATTGCTGCTAACGTATCTGCCGTTTCACCAGATTGTGAAATTGCAATAACTACATCTCTTGAGGTAATTACAGGATTTCTATATCTAAATTCTGAGGCATACTCTACTTCAACCGGTATGCGTGCCTTATCTTCAATAAGGTATTCTCCTACTAAACCAGCATGCCAAGAAGTACCACAAGCAATAATAATAATTCTATCTGCGTTTAAAAACTTATTAATATGATCATCTATACCAGACATCCTTATAATGCCTTTATCGGCAAGCATTCTTCCACGGTAGGTATCTATAATTGCTTTAGGTTGCTCATGTATTTCTTTAAGCATAAAATTATCATACCCTCCTTTTTCTATTTGATCTAGACTTAATTTAAGCTTTTGAACGTTGGCATCAACACGAACATCATCTTTAATTTTACGAACCTTTATGTCTCTTCCTACTTTAATAATTGCTAACTCTTCGTCTTCTAAGTAAATAGCATTTTTTGTGAATTCTATAAAAGGGGACGCATCAGAAGCTACAAAGAATTCAGAATTATCTTTACCAATTCCTATAGCAATCGGACTTCCTAAACGTGCAACAATTATTTCATTTGGCTTTGTTTGATCAAAAACAGCAATCGCATACGCACCAATAACATTATTTAAAGCCAGTTGCACAGCTTTACCTAATTTACACCCTTCGTTTTTCTTAACCTCTTCTATTAAATTAATTAAAACTTCAGTATCTGTATCACTTTTAAAAACATATCCTCTAGATATTAACTCTTTTCTAAGCGCATCATAATTTTCTATAATTCCGTTATGAACTATTACTAAATTACCTGATTGTGAAGTATGTGGGTGAGAATTGACATCATTTGGGACTCCATGAGTTGCCCAACGTGTATGGCCGATTCCTATTTGACCCACTTTTCTTTGTGCTTCTTTTTCTGTAATCGCTTCTAAATCAGAAACTTTTCCTTTTGTTTTTGAAAGTTGAACGTTTTCACCATCAAACATCATAATACCAGAGCTATCATACCCTCTGTATTCTAATCTTTTTAAGCCGTTCATTACTATCGGATAGGCATCTCTATATCCTATATAACCTGTTATTCCACACATAGCAGTTGTCTCTTAATTTGGTTAATTAGTCGTTTTTCTTCGTGTACGATATTTTTAACTGTGCTCTTCTTACACCGTTTAAATTTTCATCTCCATTTAAAATTGAAATAGATTTCGGATTCCAATTATAGTTTTTGAAAATTGTATCTGTAATTTGAGTATCTGAAGTATTATAAACCTTTAATCTTAAAGGCGGATTGTAATCTGTTTCTCCACTTAAAATGTCTGACAAATAATCTGTAATTTTAAAAGTATAGCGGTCTTTCTTGTCTTCTTCTTTTTCTAAAAACCCACCAAAAGTTGCAAGACCCTCCGTAAAAATATCTTTTATATGACTAGTAATAGGGTTTGAATTTAAATCTTCTCCTCTTTTATATAGATATAATTGATTTGGAGTATTTGTAGTGTCAGCGTCTTGATTGATATAAAAGGTTAATGCAGCATCATTAATTAACCAGTTTTTATCTCTTAAATCTGTTAATTGCGTACCTCCTAAAATTTCTATTTTTGCTTCAGAACCGGCAGCTCCCTGCAACTTCACTTCCTTATTAACAGGATACACCTTATTATTAGATGTATACTTACCATTTACAATACCTCCTAATTGAAACGTGTGTGTATTTGTTATTACGGTATCAATTTCCGTACTATTACTTTTGAAAAAAGTATTTGTATAATACACTTCAATTAAAGAGCTTGTAGCTCCCACACCAGTGCTGTTTAAGTTAAAAGAGATTAAAGCTCCTCCTCTTTTTCCAGATGCATGCGTTTTTTCTTTTGCATCGATCACAATACCTCTAAAGTAATTATTAAAATTACTTTGAGACTCAAAATTAGGAGTCTCATAATTATCTAAAAATACTTCTTTTACAAAACTTTTCTTTAAAGGTATAATTGCCATTGGTAAAGGAACAGTTGTACTGGCGTTTGCTGTATATCTTATAGTATCGGTTGTGTATAAATTGCCTAAACTATTTCTTCTTTTAATAATTACTAAGGTATCATTTTCAGTAGGCGCAAAATCCATGTTTTCCACTGCTGTTAAAGAGTTTGCATTTAAATCATATTCTCTATCTGACAAAAATTCATTTGTTTTTGTTGGATCAACAGGGTTTAAAGTATTTAAATAAGTTTCTAACTCATAAATATTCAACGTAAATGGTAATTCTTGGTCTCCCGTTATAGAATCTAATTCATAAATTGGTCTGCTATTATTAGATATTAAAGTTGCATGATATGGTAATCTTAAAAATGCCGTATCTATGGTTGTTTCATATGATAATCCATCAGGGTTGTCGTATGAGGCTAACTTTAAAGCTGAATTAATGTTTATTTGAGAAACTATAGATGCTTCAATATTTTCATATTCGTCATTTATATAAGTTCCTAAAAGATACTGTCCTTGAAGACCGAAAAACGGAGCTCCCCCCAACTCTAAACCATCTCCTCTTATGTTTTCTATACCTGCATTGGAAACCAACACCTCTAGAATTGTATCATTTGTAGAGAATTTTGTATTACTTACAACACCACTACGTATATCTGTAAAATCTTCTTCGCAAGAAATAACACCTGCAAACACCAAAAACAAAACACCAAAGTAGATGCCTTTTCTATAAATATTTTTCACACTAAAAATAATTAATTAACTGAAACTAAATCAGTATAAAAATTTAAATAACTCTCTTTAAAGTTCTCTTCTTGAAATCCTAAGACGGGAATCTTTTTTTCTTCGATAAAAGAAGATAATTCCTCGGAAATATCTTCACTACCATAAATAATCGCATCCGAATTTTCAATGGCACTTTTTAATATATTGGTATGGTTCGGTGTCTTTATTGTTGCAATTTTATCATTACTTTTCAAATCAAAAGTTACTTTATCTGCAAGTTCTTCGCTTAAAGTTCCTTCAAAAGGATTGTTGTAAACAGAAGTAATAATCTTGCTTTCAGTAAACAATGGTTCTTCATTATAAAACTCTCTTAAATAAAGAGGTAATAAAGATGCCATCCAACCATGAACATGAATAATATCTGGTGCCCAATTTAATTTTTTTACAGTTTCTACAACACCTTTTGCAAAGAAAATTGCACGCTCATCATTGTCATCAAACAATTGATCGTCTTCATCTGTAAAAACAGCTTTTCTTTTAAAATATTCTTCATTGTCTATAAAATAAACTTGCATTCTTTCTTTTGGGATAGAAGCCACCTTTATTATCAATGGCATATCCATGTCGTTTACAACTAAATTCATCCCAGAAAGACGAATAACCTCATGTAATTGATGTCTTCTTTCATTAATAACACCATATCTTGGCATAAAAATTCTGGTCTGTACTCCTTTAGAATGTGCATTTTTAGCAGCATTAAAGGCAGTTAACGATAATTCTGTTTCTGGCAAGTAGGGTACTACTTCAGACGAAACAAATAATATTCTCTTGTCCTTCATTGAATCAAACTCTTTTTATGAGAGTGGCAAAAATACAAATTATTATGCTAATATCGTGTTAAAATGGTAAGTTTGCACACTTTATCAACAATACTAGAATGAAGATTTTTAGCAATAAAAAAGACCTAAAAGACTGTCTTTTAGACTATAAAACAAACAAAAAAACCATTGGTTTTGTGCCAACTATGGGTGCATTGCACGAGGGGCATTTGTCTTTAATTGAAAATGCAAAGCTAAAAAACGATATTGTTGTAGTAAGTATTTTTATAAACCCTACACAATTTGATAATGTAGATGATTTAAAGCAATACCCAAAAACAATAGAAAACGATATCAAATTACTAAGATCTGTGTCTTGTGATGTCTTATTTTCACCTTCTGTAAAAGAAATTTATTCAGAAAAAATTGCTTCAGAAAAATTTAATTTTGATGGTTTAGAGCATCAGATGGAAGGACAGTTTAGAAAAGGACATTTTGATGGTGTTGGTACTATTGTAAAAAGCTTATTTGAAATTATTGAACCCAACAAAGCGTACTTTGGAGAAAAAGATTTTCAACAATTACAAATTGTAAAGAAAATGGTGGCCAAGCATCACTTAAATGTAACAGTTAAAGGATGCCCAATCTATAGAGAAGAAAATGGTTTAGCTATGAGCTCTAGAAACGCAAGATTATCTAAAGAACAAAAAGAAGCTGGGTCTTTTATTTATAGAACGCTGAATAAAATTCAACAGAAATTTGACACGGAAGAAATTACAAAAATTAATGAATGGTTAAAAAATGAATTTAAAAAACAACCTTTATTAACTTTAGAATATTTTACAATTGCTGATGAAAAAACCTTAAAAACTGTAAAAAATAAAGAAGCTAATAAAACATATAGAGCTTTTATTGCGGTTTTTGCAGGAGATATTAGATTGATAGATAACATTGGTTTAAAAAATTAAAAATGTTATTTTTGTAAATTATTAGCACAAGCTGCAAAGAACATGTAGGCTAGCGTATTTAAAATGCGTAATTTCTTGTATTAAAAAAGTAGATAATTTTACCAATACTAGCACAGTTGCAAAAAGCCGTATTTTAATTAACTACGTATTTATGGATTTAGAAAAAAGAATAAATTTAAACGCTGGTTAGTTATTACTAACAGAAAAGAAAATACACGCTTATAATTTGGATATTAAAAAGGTTTTAAAAATTGTTTTACCGCTTGCATTAGGTAGTTTTCTAGTTTGGTATTCTTTGTCTGATATTTCACTAGAAATCTTAGGGAACTATTTCAAAGAAGCAAATTATAGCTTTATTCTTCTGGGACTTTTCTTTGGAGTTTTAAGTCATTTATCGAGAGCCTATAGATGGAAATTTATGCTAGAGCCGTTGGGTTTCAAACCAAAATTTACAAATAGTATTTTAGCAGTTTTAGTAGGGTATTTAGTAAACTTAGCGATACCAAGAGCAGGAGAGATTTCGAGAGCTACAGTAATGACCAATTATGAGAAAATTCCTTTTGAAAAAGCATTTGGAACCATTGTAGCAGAGCGTATTGCAGATTTAATAATGATGCTTTCTATTGTTGCAATTACATTATTTGTTCAGTTTGATTTTATTTATGACCTACTTACCAAAAACTTCAATCCATTAAAGATTAGCATTGGTTTGCTTGTTTTAATTGTCGGGTTTTACATTTTTACCGCTGTTGTAAAAAAAGCCACATCTGGTTTTCTATTAAAGATTAAAACTTTTGTTTCTGGCTTAATTGAAGGTGTAACCAGCATCTTTAAAATGAAAAAGAAATGGGCATTTATTTTTCACACACTATTTATTTGGGCAATGTACGTTGCAATGTTTTGGGCAACAATACCTGCAATTGAAGGTCTAAATGTTCCTTTTGGAGGTATTCTAATCGGTTTTATCGCTGGCGGATTTTCAATTGCGGCAACAAATGGTGGCATTGGTTTGTACCCAATTGCTGTTGCTAGTGCCTTAGCATTATTTGACATTCCTGCGGAAACGGCAACTGCTTTTGGTTGGATTATGTGGTCTGCACAAACTGCAATGATTGTTATCTTTGGTGGTTTGGCATTTTTACTGCTACCAATTTATAATAAGAATACATAATTTTTTAGCGTAAATTCGTATTTTAATAATTAGAAATGGCCAAAACCAAAACAACTTTTTTTTGTCAGAATTGCGGAACCCAACATGCAAAATGGGTGGGACAATGTGGTGCTTGTAAGGAGTGGAATACTATTGTTGAAGAAATAATTCAGAAAGAAGAAAAACGTGTTTGGAAACAATCTACAACTGCAAAACAAACGGTAAACAAGCCCTTAAAAATTGCTGATATTGAGCTAAATCCTGAAGAAAGGGTAGTTACAAATAATAATGAATTAGATACCGTTTTAGGTGGAGGGCTGGTAAAAGGCTCTGTAACACTTTTAGGTGGAGAACCTGGTATTGGTAAATCGACTTTATTATTGCAAGTAGCCTTAAATATTAGCCAAAAAGTACTATATGTTTCCGGAGAAGAGAGTCAGTCTCAAATAAAAATGAGGGCAGATAGATTAGAAGCAAAGAATTCTAACTGTCTAATTCTCACAGAAACAAATACACAACAAATCTTTAAGAATATAGAAGAAACAGACCCAGACGTTTTGGTAATAGATTCTATACAAACATTGCATACAAATAACATAGAGGCCTCTCCTGGAAGTATTTCTCAAATTAGAGAAACTGCCGCAGAACTCATAAAATTTGCCAAAGAAACGGCTACTCCGGTTTTATTAATTGGTCATATAAATAAAGACGGAAACATTGCCGGACCAAAAATTTTAGAACACATGGTAGATGTTGTTTTACAGTTTGAAGGTGATAGAAACCATACCTACAGAATTTTACGTTCTCAAAAAAACAGGTTTGGTTCTACTTCTGAATTAGGTATTTATGAAATGCTTTCAACCGGGTTAAGAGAAATTACAAATCCGTCTGAAATACTAATATCTAAAAAAGACAACGATTTAAGCGGAACTGCAATTGCATCTACATTAGAAGGTATTAGGCCTCTAATGATAGAAATACAAGCTTTAGTTTCTACTGCTGTTTATGGGACACCTCAGCGCTCTACAACCGGTTATAATTTAAAGCGACTAAACATGATTTTAGCTGTTCTAGAAAAACGTGCAGGTTTTAAATTAGGGGCTAAAGATGTGTTTTTAAATATTACCGGAGGTATCAATGTAGACGATCCTGCAATAGATTTAGCAGTCGTAGCAGCTATTTTATCATCCAATCAAGACATTGCTATTAATCCAAATGTATGTTTTGCTGCCGAAGTGGGTTTGGCGGGAGAAATTAGACCCGTTTCTAAAATAGATCAACGAATTTTAGAGGCAGAAAAACTAGGTTATAAAACTTTAGTAGCATCAAAATATAACAAAATTACCTCTAAAAACCACGAAATAAAATTAGTTTTAGTTGGTAAAATTGAAGAAGCTTTTGCCACCTTGTTTGCTTAATAATTTAGAAAATTATTGACTTAAAAAAACGTAGTAGAAAATATAAAAGTAAAAAAAACCGAACAGAAATGTTCGGTTTTTTTTACTTTTATAAATCACACTTCGACAGGCGTAGTGCTCAATTTTAAAATTTTTATTTCTTATTAATTGACTTAATATACTTATCTAAAGCCATTGTCATAGAAGGTGTTTCCGGAGAAGGCGCCTCGATATCGCACCTTAAACCAGCTTCTGTTACAGCATTTACTGTAGAATTGCCAAAAGCAGCGATTCTTGTGTTGTTTTGTTTAAAGTCTGGAAAATTTTGAAACAAAGATTCTATCCCAGAAGGACTAAAGAATACTAAAACATCATAAACAACATTCTCTAAATCAGACAAGTCACTTACTACTGTTCTGTATAAGTCTATACGCTTCCATTGAACACCTAACTTATCTAATTCTTCAGGCACTAAAGGCTTTAATTTATCAGAAGAAGGCAATAAGAAATTCTCTGTTTTATGCTTTTTAATTAGCTTTGTTAAATCAAGAAAAGTTCTACTACCTACATAAATTTTACGTTTTCTATAAACCACATATTTCTGCAAATAATAAGCTACAGCTTCAGATTGACAAAAGTACTTCATATCATCTGGCACTTTAAAGCGCATTTCTTCAGCAATTTTAAAAAAGTAATCTACTGCATTTCTACTAGTTAAAATAATCGCAGAAAAGTCTTTAAAATCAACTTTATTGTTTCTAATTTCTTTTACTGAAATACCTTCAACATGAATAAAAGATCTAAAATCTATCTTTACTTTTTGTTTATTAGACAAATCAAAATATGGAGAAGTTTCTGTTTTTGGAGGGGGTTGCGATACTAAAATAGTTTTCACTTTCATACAATTTCAATTTCATTTTTAGTTTAAAGTACCAGTTTAAACATTATTAACAGGGGCGCTATTTCGAAGGCGCAAAGGTACAATATAAAATAAAATAACTTACTAAAAATCAGGTTTTTATTATTAACTACCTGAAAAACAAACTTTAAGAAAAAGAACCCTAAAGTAACTGCCTTGAAAAATGAAAGATTTAAAGGTCCAAAACGAAATAATACAAAAAGAATTAATAGAAAAAAACTAATTGAATACAGGTATCCAAATTTAGAAACAACATAAAATCGCACCTCTTTTTTTATAAAAAAAAGTCTAATTACTCCAATTTCAAATAAGCTCTTAACTGCAAAATAGCTCCAAATAATTCCTAAAATTAAAAAGAAAGACGATGCGCTAAAAGAAGTGTTTTTATTTGTCTCTGCAACCAAAAAACTAATAACAAGGGCTAAAACAACAGATGAAAAGATAAATAATAAACTATAAAAAGAGCTAAAAAAAGAAGTGTTTTCCTCTACTTCATCTTCGATAAAGCCTTTATTGAATACAGCAAAAACATATCCTTTTAATTTATTGCTATCTATTATTTTTAAAACAGCAATAATGGAAAGTAGAAATACCAGAATAATGGAAATCCAATTTGTAGTAATAACTATTTTTTCTAGTGCTTGCACTTTTTCTTCTTTGATAAGGTTAACACAAAATTAGTAATTAAAAAATGTATATTTGTATTCTTAGGTTATGAAATTTTATTTATGTCAGACACACTGGTTATCATCCCCACTTATAACGAAAAAGAAAACATAGAAGCTATTATAAGAGCGGTGTTTCAAGAAGAGAAAATATTTCACGTTTTGGTTGTTGATGATAATTCTCCTGACGGCACTTCAAGCATCATAGATAAATTAATTACAGAATTTCCAACACAACTTTTTATAGAAAAAAGAGCAGGTAAAAATGGTTTAGGAACTGCTTACATCCATGGTTTTAAATGGGCTTTAGCTAAAGATTACAAATATATTATAGAAATGGATGCAGATTTTTCTCACAATCCGAAAGATTTAATTCGCCTTTACAATGCGTGTGCCACTGAAGGTGGAGACGTTTCTGTAGGCTCTAGATATGTAAACAATACCGTAAACGTTGTAAATTGGGATATTAAACGCTTACTACTTTCTTATTTTGCCTCGAAATATGTTCGTTTTATTACTAGAATGCCAATTTTCGACACTACCGCAGGTTTTGTATGTTGGAAAAGAAATGTGTTAGAAACCATACGCCTAGATAAAATTAAATTTGTTGGATATGCTTTTCAAATTGAAATGAAATTTAAAGCATGGAAACATCAATTTAAAATAAAAGAAGTTTCTGTAATTTTTACAGACAGAGACTTAGGTGTCTCTAAAATGAGTGGAAACATTGTTACAGAAGCACTGTTCGGAGTTGTAAAAATGAAATTAAAAGGGTTGCCAAAATAAATGCCTAATGACCACTATTTCTATTAGAATAGCAAATTTAAACGACTTAGAAACGTTACTAGAATTTGAACAAGGTGTAATAAAGGCAGAGCGGCCTATGGATTCCTTTTTAGGAGATGGCACCTTGTCTTATTACAATATTCCTGAATTAATTACCTCAAAAAACAGCCATTTAATAGTTGCGGTAGCAAACAAAGAATTAGTGGGTTCTGGGTATCTAAAAATAGAAGACTCGAGTCATTACCATAAAAACCGAAAACATGGTTATATTGGTTTTATATTTGTGAAACCAGCTTTTAGAGGCCAAAGAATTAGTAATTTGATTTTAGAGTCTTTAAAAAAATGGGGGAAAGAAAAAGACTTAAAAGAATTAAGGCTAGATGTATACAGTAAAAATACTGATGCACTAAAATCTTACAATCGTTTTGGATTTACCAAAGGGTTAGTGAATATGAAAATAGATATTTAAAAAGAAAAATGACAAAAGGAATTTTAATACAAAACGCAACAATAGTAAACGAGAACAAAATCTTTAAGGGTGATATTCTTATTGAAAACGAAATAATTACAAAAATTTCTTCTAAAATTAAACCCACTAAAAATATTGAAGTTATTAATGCTGAAGGGAAGTATTTAATTCCTGGGTTTATAGACGATCAAGTACATTTTAGAGAACCTGGTTTAACACACAAAGCAAATATTGCAACAGAGAGTCGGGCTGCAATTGCGGGAGGTATTACTACGTTTATAGAAATGCCAAATACAGTGCCACAAGCTACAACACAAGATTTATTAGAAGACAAGTTTAAAATTGCCGCAGTAGATTCGTATGCAAACTATTCTTTTATGTTCGGTGGTACAAATGATAATTTGGAAGAGTTGTTAAAAACAGACCCTAAAAAAGTAGCAGGAATTAAATTGTTTTTAGGCTCTTCTACAGGAAATATGTTGGTTGATAATGAAGAAATTCTAGAGAAAATTTTCTCATCAACAAAAATGATTATTTCTGTGCACTGCGAAGACGAAGGCACTATTAGAAAAAATACGGCAATCTACAAAGAAAAGTACGGAGATGATATTCCTCTAAAATACCACCCTCTTATTAGAAGTGAAGCCGCTTGTTACTTATCATCTTCTAAAGCAATTGAATTGGCTAAGAAAACAGGTGCAAGATTGCATATTTTTCATTTGTCAACAGAAAAAGAAACACATTTATTTAGAAACGATATTCCGTTAGAAGAAAAGCAAATTACATCAGAAGTTTGTATTCATCATTTATGGTTTAGTGATAAAGATTACGAAGAAAAAGGAACACATATTAAATGGAATCCTGCTGTTAAAACAGAAAAAGACAGATTAGGTCTTTGGAAAGCTTTGTTAGATGACAGAATAGATGTTTTGGCCACAGACCATGCACCGCATACTTTAGATGAGAAAAACAACAACTATTTAAATGCACCAAGTGGAGGCCCATTAGTGCAACATGCCATTATTGCGCTTTTAGAAAAAGTAAAAGAAGGCGTAATTCCTATTGAAAAAGCAGTAGAAAAAATGAGCCATAATCCTGCTAAATTATTTCAAATTGAAAAACGCGGATTTATAAAAGAAGGTTATTTTGCAGATATTGTTTTAATTGATACGAATAAGCCACAAACAGTTTCTAAAGATAATATTTTATATAAATGTGGTTGGTCTCCTTTTGAGGGAACTACTTTTTCGTCTACCATAACACATACTTTTGTGAATGGAAACTTAATATATAACAATGGTATTTTCAATGATGAAATTAAAGGGAAAAGAATTACTTTTAATAGATAAAATGAGACAAATAACCTACTTCTTCTTTTTTATGTTTTTTGCTTCTTGCACAAGTAATACTATTTTTAAAAAACCGAAAGACTTAATTCCTAAAGATACCATGAGCCTTTTATTACAAGAAATGATGATTTCTACGAGTGCTAAATTCATAAAAAACAAGAACAACCAAAAGAACATAAATTACATGCCTTTTGTTTATGAACGATTTAAAATAGACAGTACTCGTTTTGAAAGTAGTAATTATTATTACATGTCTACCATAGATTTGTATCAAGAAATTTTAGAAAAAGCCAAAGCTAGCATAAATACGCAACAAGATGTTCTTAAGAAAGTAAAAAAAGAATTAGATTCCATTAAAAAAGACTCTCTAAAATTAACTCGAAGTAAATTGAAAGAATTAGATAGCTTAAAAGTTACAAAAAACTTTGAAAAATTGGAGTTGTCAAAAAGGACTTTAGAAGAAATGAATGGAAGACAGTAACGTTTTTATTTTTTAAAATTGCTACAAACATCTTTCACAACCCTTTGTATTTCTTCAAATTTAAAGTTGAGTGTTTGTTTTATTTTTTCTGAAGAATATTTAGAAACTTCATGTGCACTTTTTGCTGAATACTTGCTTAACAAAGCCGTTTTTTTAGTAAACAACGCTAAAATTGATGAAATACGCCAAAGCACACTTGTTTGCCAAGATTTTATCTTTTTTGAAGGTCTTTTGACACCAAAAGCGTCTGCAATTAAAAAGAACACCTCTTTATACGTTTTATTCTCTGAAACCAATATAAAACGCTCGTTTTTAACCTTCGAATTCATAAGTAAAACCATTGCTTTTACAACATCTTTTACACCTACAAAACCAGTAATTCCTTCGGTATAATATTTAAAACCTTTATAAACTTGACTAAATAATTTCCCAGAACCAGATGTCCAGAATCCGCTTCCTAAAAT
>CAJXTJ010000052.1 GCA_913061165.1 uncultured Polaribacter sp. | reverse complement strand
CGAGATGTAGAGAGGTCTCGTGGGCTCGGAGATGTGTATAAGAGACAGGTTATTATTCCTGCCTATAATGAACAAGATTCGATAGGAAAAGTTATTGGAGATATACCTAAAATAGTTGACGAAATTATTGTTATTAGCAATAATTCTACTGATAAAACAGCCGAAAATGCAAAAAAAGCTGGTGCAACTATACTTTTTGAAAATAGAAAAGGATATGGTTACGCTTGTTTAAAAGGAATGAATTATATTGCACAAAAAGAAAAAACACCAGAAATTGTTGTTTTTTTAGACGGTGATTATTCTGATTATCCAGAACAACTAATAACGTTAGTAAATCCAATACTAATTGATAATTTAGATTTTGTTGTTGGCGCGCGTATCAAAGAACTGAGAGAATCTGGTTCTATGACTCCGCAACAGGTTTTTGGTAATTGGCTAGCCACCCTCTTAATGAAAATTTTATTTAATGCTAAATTTACAGACCTAGGACCATTTAGAGCCATAAAATACAATAAATTGATAGCACTTAAGATGGAAGACACAACGTACGGATGGACTGTAGAAATGCAATTAAAAGCATTAAAACAGCAATTAACGTATAAAGAAGTACCAATGAAATATAGAAACAGAATAGGTGTCTCTAAAGTTTCAGGAACCATAAAAGGTAGTATCTTAGCGGGCGTGAAAATTTTAGGTTGGATCTTTAAATATAGTTTTAAATAATGGTTTTAGAATACCTCATCATCGTAGTTTATTCTATGGCTCTTTTGCTTATTTTCATGTACGCATTAGCGCAACTAAACTTGCTCTTTAATTATTTAAAAGCAAAAAAAATAATAGATACTTCAGAAAAATTTGATTTCTCAAATCCCGAAGAAATTCCATTTGTAACAATACAATTACCTGTTTACAACGAGCTTTATGTAATGGAGCGCTTACTTATAAATATTGCTAAACTAGAATACCCTATAGACAAATTAGAAATTCAAGTTTTAGATGATTCTACAGATGAATCTATAGAAACAACAGCAAAACATATCAAAATAATCCAAGAAAAAGGGATTGATATACAGCATATTAGAAGAGACAATAGACAAGGTTTTAAAGCAGGTGCTTTAAAAGAAGGTTTAAAAACTGCAAAAGGTAACATTATTGCTATTTTTGATGCAGATTTTTTACCTAAAAAAGATTGGCTACTTCAAACAGTGCCTTATTTTAAAGATCCTAAAATTGGGGTTGTTCAAACGCGTTGGGGCCATATCAATAGAGATTATTCTACACTTACAAAAATACAAGCTTTCGCATTAGATGCTCATTTCACATTAGAACAAGTGGGTAGAAATAGTAAAGGACACTTTATTAACTTTAATGGAACAGCTGGCCTTTGGCGTAAAGAATGTATTTATGACGCTGGTAATTGGGAAGGAGACACACTAACAGAAGATTTAGATTTAAGCTACAGAGCACAACTAAAAAATTGGAAGTTCAAATATCTAGAAAATGTAGAAACGCCAGCAGAATTACCGATTATTATTAGTGCTGCCAGATCACAACAATTTAGATGGAACAAGGGTGGCGCAGAGAATTTTCAAAAAATGATGAAACGTGTTATTACCAGTAAAAACGTTTCTTTTAAAACTAAAATACATAGTTTACTGCACCTTTTAAACAGTTCTATGTTTACGTGTATCTTTTTAGTTGCGGTTTTAAGCATACCTATGCTCTATATTAAAAATGAATATGAGCATTTAAAAATATACTTCTATGTGATGAGTTTCTTTGTAATAAGCTCACTTATTTTCTTTATATGTTATTGGCATATGTATAAAAATATCTACGGCGGTGGTTTTAAAAATTTTATTATTTACATCGGTGCCTTTTTTACTTTTTTCTCAATTGCAATGGGGTTTTCTTTGCACAATACTGTTGCAGTATTAGAAGGTCATTTTGGTAAAAAAAGTGAATTTGTAAGAACACCTAAATTTAATATACAAACATTAAAAGACGGTTGGAAAAAAAATAAATACATAAAAACAAAACCTTCTGTACATGTTATTTTAGAAGGAATTTTAGCAATTTATTTTATTTTTGGCATGTACAGCGCTTTTATCGTTGGTGATCAAGGTGGAGATTTCGGACTTTTCCCTTTCCATTTTATGCTTTTTATAGGCTTTAGCTATGTGTTTTTTAAGTCTGTGTTTTCAAAAGCATAATGTCTTTCTTTAAAAAAAATAGCACTATTTTAGTACTTATTTTAAGTATAATTTGTTATTTTTTCTTTGCTTATTTTTTAGAAAGAACTCAATTCTATATTGTTTCTTTTTTATGGATTGCATTATTTATTGGGTTTTACCTATTATTAAAAAATAAAAACAGCTCCTTTAACACTTTGATAATAGTTGCCATACTATTTCGATGCATTTTTATATTCGCAACTCCCAACCTGTCACAAGATTTTTATCGATTTATCTGGGACGGACGAATGCTTTTAAATGGCTTTAACCCTTATCTGTCCTTGCCAGAATCCTTTATGCAGCTAAACTTACAACCTATCGCAGAAGCTTCTACTCTATATGATGGTATGGGAAAATTGAATGGCAGCCATTACACCAATTATCCACCATTAAATCAGCTTTGCTTTTTTATTGCTGCCTTGTTTGCTAGTAAGAGTATTTTTGGTTCTATAATAGTGCTTAGAGTCTTAATTATTGGAGCAGATATAGGAATTCTATATTTTGGGAAAAAGTTATTAGAACGCTTAAATTTACCGATCAGAAACATTTTTTGGTACCTCTTAAATCCGTTTATAATTATAGAAATGACTGGTAATCTGCATTTCGAACCTGTTATGTTATTTTTCTTAGTTTGGGCGCTCTATAAATTACACCAACAGCAATGCGTTTTCGCAGCTATCTTAATAGCATGTTCGGTTTCTGTGAAATTAATTCCGTTATTATTTTTACCCTTATTTTTCCAGTGGTTTATATATAAAGACAATAAGGGAATTGCAATAAAGAGCTACGAAGGCCAGAAAAAACTTCTTTTATCAAAATCTTCATTACTTAAGCTTGTAAAGCTATCTCTGTTTTACATCATTATTCTGACTATTACAACCCTATTATTCCTTCCTTTCTATACTCCAGAACTCATTGGTAATTATTCTAGCTCTGTTAGTTTATGGTTTAGAGATTTTGAATTTAATGCAAGTTTTTACTATATATTTAGAGAAATAGGATATCTATTTAGTGGATATAATGAAATTTCTTTTATTGGAAGAACAACACCTATATTAACAGTTCTATTTTTATTATACCTCACTTTTTTCAGAAGAAATAAAACATTTATTCAATTAATTACAGCTATGTTATTTGGTTTATGTTTTTACTATTTTACGGCCACAACGGTGCATCCATGGTACTTGGCAACTCCTTTAATTTTATGTGTTTTTACAAACTATAAATTCCCAGTAATTTGGTCTTTAGTAATAATCTTAGCCTACCAAGCGTATGCAAACAATCCTTGGGAAGAAAACTTATGGTTTGTATTTATAGAATATCTAATTGTATTTTCATTCTTTATTTATGAGATTTTAAATCAGTTAAAGATGAAGAAATTTTAAAATAACAAGGTTCTTCTTTATATCTGATGAGTTTTTCGTATTTTGCATACTTATATCATAATTTATATGAAAAGACTTACTATAAAAGACATAGCTAAAGAATTTAGTGTATCTATTTCAACAGTATCTAAAGCCCTGAATGATAGCTATGAAATTAGTGTAAGTACTAAAGAGAAGATACAGAAGTATGCTAAAGAGAACAACTACAAGCCAAACTTTAACGCACTTAGTTTAAAAAACAGGCAGACAAAAACTATTGGAATTATTATTCCTAACATGTTAAACTACTTCTTTGCTCAAGTTTTTAATGGTATTGAAAAAGTAGCAAATGAAAAAGGATATAAAATAATTTCTTGTATTTCAAATGAATCTTACACAAAAGAAGTAGAAACAATGGAAATGCTTTCTAACGGAAGTATCGATGGTTTTATACTTTCTTTAGCTGAAGAAACAGTTTTAAAAAACGATTTTAAACATTGTGACGAAATATTAGAAAACGGCACCCCAATTGTAATGTTCGATAGAGTTGCAGAAACAATACACTGTGATAAAGTAATTACAGACGACTTCAAAGGGGCTTCAAAAACCGTAAAATATTTAGCAAAATCTGGTAGTAAAAATATTGCTTTTATCTCAACCATCAGTAATTTAGAGATTGGTAAAAAAAGGCATCAAGGGTATTTAAAAGGATTAGAAAAAGCAGGTTTACCTGTAAACAATAATCTTATTATAAATATAATAGATGACGATTATAAAAAATACGAAAGTATTTTAGCACCAATTTTTAATTCAAATGATATTGATGCAGTTATTGCAACAGATGAATCCTCTGCTATTGCAGCGATGAAAACGGCTCAAAAAATGGGATTTAAAGTACCTGAAAACTTTTCTGTAGTTTGTTTTTCTAACGGAATTTTGGCAAGACATTCTCAACCCAAAATGACTACTGTAAGTCAGCATGGAGAAAAAATGGGAGCTACTGCTGCTAAACTATTAATTGACCGTTTAGAAAATAAATCTGACGAAAAAGAAGAAATGAAAACTGTGATTATAAAAACAGATTTAGTAGAACGTAATTCTACTAAGAAATCTTAATTCATGGATTTAAGTAAAGTGAAATTAGTAGTTTCTGATATGGACGGAACCTTACTAAATTCTAAAGGTGAAGTAAGTGCCCTTTTCTTTGAACTTTTTAAAAAACTACAAAAACAGAACATACTTTTTTGTGCTGCTAGTGGACGCCAATACCACAGCATTGTAAATAAATTAGCCGCCATTAAAGACGAAATATATGTCATAGCAGAAAACGGAGCAATTGCAAAAAAAGGAACTGAAGTTTTACTTTTAAAATCTTTAAACACTAAAAAAGTAACAAACATTATTCCTGTACTAAGAAATATTAAAGACACGCATATTGTTTTATGTTCCCAAGACACTGCCTATATAGAGAGTAAAGACGAAACTTTTATCAACTTATTTCAAGAATATTATAACAATTTTAAAATAGTTGATAATTTAATTGAAATTGCTAAAACTACTTCAATTCTTAAAATTGCCGTATATCATTTTTCATCTTCAGAAGAATTTATTTACCCAGTAATAAAACACTTAACAGCAGATTACTTAATAAAAATTTCTGGCCAAAATTGGTTAGATCTTTCTGATGATAAAGCAAATAAAGGTGATGCTTTGAAGAAGGTTCAAAAACTATTAAATATTTCTAAAGAAGAAACGATAGTTTTTGGAGATTATCATAACGATATTGAAATGCTGCAAGAAGCCACCTATAGTTTTGCCATGAAAAATGCGCATAGAGACATTACAGCAATTGCAAATTACACCACAGAAAGTAATAATAACTTTGGAGTTGAACGTGTTTTAGAGAAGTTAGTGCAAGTTCGTTCCTAATCATCATAAGATACCGTGCTTTGTCTTTCTCTATTTACATTCAACTTCGTAACATCTGGTCTTGAGTAATGCCCAACAACATCAAAGTTTTGTCTTTCTTCTAAAACACGATTAAAATCTAAAGTTTCTATAATTAAACCTTCTTTATTAAGAACAGGAGCTACCAGCCATTCTCCGTCTGGCGAAGCAATACAAGAACCTCCATTTGCTAAAATAGGCGGTGCATCTTTTACAATTGTATCATAATGAGGAACGTCTTTTGGGAAATCTGATTTTGCCATTAGACTAGAGACAGAAATGACAAACGAACGAGATTCTCTCGCAATAAACCGAGTAATATCTTTGGTATTATGGTCGCTACCTGGCCAAACGGCAATGTGTAAATTTTCTCCTAAACCGTACAAGGCAGTTCTTGGCAATGGCATCCAGTTTTCCCAACAATTCAATCCACCAAGGGTAAACTCTTTTAAAGGATGCACTTGCAAACCATTTCCATCTCCAGGAGCCCAAGTTAAACGCTCGTCATAGGTTGGTTGTAACTTTCTATGTACAGATTTTATGTTTCCTTTCTCGTTTATATATACTAAAGAAGCATAAATACTATGTCCGCCTCTATTTTGTGCACGTTCCATAACTCCTAAATAAATAGCAATATTGTGTTCTTTTGCTAATTTACAAATGGCCTCTAATTCGCCTTTCTCTATGGTTACAGCATTCCGAATATAATGTGCATGAATTTCTTTCTGAGTTTTAGAGTTCCATTCTGAAGCGTTCGTTAAGGAGGTCCAGAAAGGATATCCTGGCAATAAGGCTTCTCCAAAAACAATGAGCTCACAATTTTCTTTGGCAGCATCTAGAATCGATTTTTTAATCTTTTCAATGGTTTTTTCTTTATTTAACCAAACTGGTGAAATTTGTGCTAATGCTACTTTTAGTAAATTGTTTTTCATTTTTTATATTTCTATTGACACTACCAAACCTTCATTGCTTCTCACATTAAAAACAGTTTGATCTTCAAAAATCAAATACTGTCCTTTTACACCTACTAACTTTCCTTTGTAAGATGGCGTTTTTATTAAATTTAAGCTTTTTGGCTTCTCAGGATATTTTAAAACAGGAAACTTCAAATGCGTTTCTGCATTGTTTTCAATAAAATACTGCTTTGCTTCTTCTGGTATAAAATATTTTAACTTCTCTCTCCACACTACCAAATTTGCATCTTCAATATCATTCTTTAACATTTTACGCCAATTGGTTTTATCGCCAACATGTTCTTTTAAAGCAACTTCTGTAATTCCTGCTAAATATCTATTCGGTACTTCTACAATTTCAATAGCTTCGTGCGCTCCTTGATCTATCCAACGCGTTGGTACTTGTGTCTTTCTTGTAACTCCAACTTTTACGTTGCCTGAATTTGCCAAATACACGATGTGCGGTTGTAATTGCACCGACTTCTCATAGGTTAAGTCTCTATCCTCCTCGTCTAAATGTGCTTTACTTAATTCTGGTCTCATAATCCAATCACCCGCATTTGGAGCATCAAAAAAACAAGATTTACAATACCCTTGCCTATATATTTCTTTTTCTAAATGACAGTTTAAACATTCATATGTAATAAAGTTTAAAGAAATTTCTTTATTTAATAACTGATTCATATTCAGAAAATCAGTTTTCATATCTAAATAATACTGAATTTCATCTGCATTCTCCGTCATCATTTTTTTTAGAACTCCTTGGTAAATCATCTCACAAATTTTTAGTATTTTTAACTTGGCTTTTAAAACGATAATCGATTTACAACCAACCAAAACAAACTTACGAATTTCTATGGCTTTTCAGATTATCAATTCTATAATTTCTTGGTTTCTAAAGAAACGAAAACACCAGATTGAGTTGTTTTTAAAATACCCAATTGATGTTCAGAATGAGTTGTTATTAAAACTAATTCATACTGCTAGAAATACTGAATTAGGAAAAGCAAACAAATTTAGTAGTATAAAAAATCATAAAGATTTTGTGGCAAATGTTCCCATTCAAAAATATGAAACTTTTGAGCCGTTAATAGAACGTTGTAGAAAAGGAGAACAGAATTTGTTTTGGCCTTCAAACATTGAGTGGTTTGCAAAATCTAGCGGAACCACCAATGCCAAAAGTAAATTTATTCCCGTTTCTGATGATGCTTTAGAGTATTGCCATATGAAGGCCGGTAAAGACATGTTATGTAATTATATAGAAAACAACCCTGATACCCAATTATTTACAGGCAAAGGACTCCGTTTAGGCGGTAGCTCTGAAGTCTACCAAGATAACGGTTCTCATTTTGGAGATTTATCTGCTATTATTATCGAGAACATGCCTTTTTGGGCAGATTTCAGCTCTGCTCCTAGTCAGGAAGTTGCTTTAATGAGTGATTGGGAAACAAAAATGGATGCCATTATTGATGAAACCATTGATGAAAATATTACAAGTTTAGCAGGCGTACCAAGTTGGATGTTGGTATTATTAAACAGAGTTCTAGAACGCAGTGGAAAAGAAAACATTTTAGAAGTTTGGCCTAATTTAGAAGTCTACTTTCACGGAGGTGTAAACTTTAATCCTTATCGCGAACAGTACAAAAAAATCATTCCAAAAGCAACGTTCAAATACTACGAAATTTACAATGCCTCGGAAGGTTTTTTTGCCATTCAAGACAAAGACAAGTCAAAAGAATTGCTCTTAATGTTAGATTACGGTATTTTCTATGAGTTTATTCCAATGAATGAATACCATGGAGAAAGCTCAAAAACAATAACACTTGCTGATGTTAAAAAAGATATAGATTATGCTTTAATTATTACTACAAATGCAGGTTTATGGCGTTACTTAATTGGAGATACCATTCGTTTTACATGTTTAGAGCCGTATCGAATTAAAATCACAGGTCGCACAAAGCATTATATAAATGTTTTTGGTGAAGAACTAAATATAGAAAATGTCGAAGATGCTTTAAAGTTAGCTTGTGAAAAAACTGCAGCTACCATTTCTGATTATACTGTTGGGCCAATTTTCATGGAGGGTAAAGAAAAAGGCGGCCATGAATGGATTATAGAATTTATTGAAAAACCAGCTTCTCTGAGCTATTTTTCTGAAGTTCTAGACCATGCCTTAAAATCTATAAATTCAGATTATGAAGCAAAGCGATATTTGAATATTACGCTAATGGCACCAAAAGTGTACCAAGCAAAGCAGGGTTTATTTTATAGCTGGTTGAAGAAAAAAAATAAATTAGGTGGGCAACACAAAGTACCTAGATTGTCTAATACAAGAGAATTTGTTGAAGAGCTCATAGATTTATAGAATTCTTGGTTCTAGGTTCTTGTTTTAAAACAGCTTCAAAATACTTGTTTTTTAGTAATAATTAAGAATAGTTAACAAATTAGACCTTACGTTCTACAACATAATCTATCATTGCTTCTAAAGAACTCTTATACTCAGATTCTGGGAAATCTTTTAGTATTACAAGTGCCTTCTTTTTATAATCGTTCATTTTGGCGGTTGTGTATTCAATTCCACCATTCTCTTTTACAAAAGCAATGACTTCTTTTACTCTTTTTTTGTCTTTGTTGTGTTTCTTGATGGAATTAATTAGCCAGGCTTTGTCTTTTTTAGAACAAGTATTTAAAGTATGAATCAAAGGCAACGTCATTTTTTGTTCTTTAATATCGATGCCTGTTGGTTTTCCTATTTTAGTTTCAGAATAATCAAACAAATCATCTTTAATTTGAAAAGCAATACCTATGTACTCGCCAAATTTTCTCATTTTACGAATACAATCTTGATTTGCACCCACAGAAGCGGCACCAATACCGCAACAAGCAGCAATTAAGGTAGCTGTTTTCTTTCTAATAATTTCAAAATAAACCGTTTCTGTAATGTCTAATTTTCTAGCTTTTTCTATTTGAAGCAACTCGCCTTCGCTCATTTCACGCACGGCAATTGAAATTAATTTCAACAAATCAAAATCGTTATTATCAATAGAGAGTAACAATCCTTTAGATAACATAAAATCGCCTACTAATACTGATATTTTATTTTTCCAAAGTGCGTTTATAGAGAAGAAATCTCTTCTCATATTGCTATCATCTACCACATCATCATGCACTAAAGTAGCTGTATGAATTAGTTCTACAACGGCAGCACCTCTGTAGGTTCTTTCATCAAAACCTCCATTAGAAACCATTTTTGCTACTAAAAAAACAAACATTGGTCGCATTTGCTTTCCTTTTCTACGAACAATATAATACGTAATTCTGTTTAGAAGCGGTACTTTAGAAAGCATGGATTCTTTGAACTTTTCTTCAAAGAGCTCCATCTCATTTTTAATAGGAAGTTTAATAAGTTCTACTGTTTTCATCTGTGTAAAGTAGTTGCAATCTTAAGCAGTAAAAATACGAAATTTAAACAATATCAAAACCCTTTTAAATGCAGTAAAATCTACATAAGTGTTAAGATTTGTTTGCCAATTGTCCGCAAGCAGCATCGATGTCTTTACCTCTACTTCTTCTTACATTCACAGTAATATCATGCATTTCTAAATTAGAAATATAGTTGTTTATTGCAGAAGAATGTGCTTGCTGAAACTCGCCATCATCAATAGGATTGTATTCTATTAAATTAATCTTACAAGGCACTGCCTTACAAAATGCTACCAAAGCCTTTATATCTTCTTTTTTATCGTTAATACCATCCCAAACGATGTATTCATAAGTAATTGCTCTGCCTGTTTTTTCATACCAATATATTAAAGATTCTTTTAAATCTTTAAGTGGAAAAGTGGCATTAAAGGGCATTATCGATGTTCTAACTTCATCTATTGCAGAATGCAAAGAAACTGCTAGATTAAATTTCACCTCTTCGTCTGCCATCATTTTAATCATTTTTGGCACGCCAGAAGTAGACACTGTAATTCTCTTTGAAGACATTCCTAGTCCTTCAGGAGAGGTAATCATTTCTATAGATTTCATCATGTTTTTATAGTTCATCAAGGGTTCTCCCATCCCCATAAAAACAATATTCGATAATTTATGATTGAAATACAGCCTACTTTGTTTGTCTATAATTACAACCTGATCGTAAATTTCATCCGGATTTAAATTCCGCATTCTTTTCAAACGAGAAGTTGCACAGAATTTGCAATCTAAACTACAACCAACCTGACTAGAAACACAGGCCGTTGTTCTCTTTTCTGTTGGAATTAAAACAGATTCGACAATTAAACCGTCATGTAATTTAATTCCGTTTTTAATGGTTCCATCCTTACTTCTTTGCATGGAATCTACCTTTATATGATTGATAACAAAGTTAGCTTCTAACATTTCTCTGGTTTCTTTAGAGATATTTGTCATCTCTTCAAAAGTATGCAAAGACTTACTCCAAAGCCATTCATAAACCTGATTTCCACGAAAAGCTTGGTCGTTATTTTCAACAAAGAAAAACCGTAATTCTTCTTTTGTTAATGCTCGTATGTCTTTCTTTTTATTCAAGGTAGATTGATTAAAAAATTAAATGTTTTAAAATAAAACGCACTGCAAAAATATGCATAAAAAAACTGACACTTAAATCAAGCATCAGTTTAAATAGTTGAATTTCACAATTCTTATATTTATATAATTAGCATTGCATCTCCATATGTAGAGAACCTGTAGCCTTCTTTAATTGCTACTTTATATGCATCCATTACAAAATCATACCCTCCAAAAGCTGCTGCTTGCATTAACAAGGTAGATTTTGGTGTGTGAAAGTTTGTAATCATTGCGTTTGCAATATTAAATTCGTGCGGAGGAAAAATAAATTTATTTGTCCAACCTTCAAATTCTTTCAATTCTTGTTTCGAAGAAACTGAAGACTCTACTGTTCTCATTACTGTAGTTCCTACAGCACAAATTCTTCTTTTTTCTTTCTTTGCTTTATTAATCATGGCAGCACTTGCTTCCGGAATAACAATTTGTTCAGAATCCATCTTATGTTTAGATAAATCTTCTACCTCCACTGCACTAAACGTTCCCAAACCAACATGTAAAGTCATTTTTGCAAAATCTACTCCTTTAATTTCTAAACGTTTTAATAAATGTTTAGAAAAATGCAAACCTGCACTTGGTGCGGCTACAGCACCTTCATCCTCTGCAAAAATAGTTTGATATCTTTCTTTATCTGAAGCTTCTACTTCTCTTGCAATTGCTTTTGGCAACGGCGTTTGACCCAATTCTAATAACTTTGCTCTAAACTCTTCGTAAGAACCATCAAACAAGAAACGTAAAGTTCTACCTCTAGAAGTTGTGTTGTCTATAACCTCTGCGACTAAACTATCATCTTCACCAAAAAACAATTTGTTTCCAATTCTAATTTTTCTTGCAGGATCTACTAAAACATCCCATAATCTATTTTCAGCATTTAATTCTCTTAATAAGAAAACTTCAATTCTAGCACCTGTTTTTTCTTTGTTTCCAAACATTCTAGCAGGAAATACTTTGGTGTTGTTTAACATCATTACATCACCTTCTTCAAAGTAATTAATAACATCTTTAAATTGCTTGTGTTCAATAGTTCCTTCGGCCTTATTCAATACCATTAAGCGAGATTCATCTCTATGTTCAGCAGGGTAAATTGCTAACAATTCTTCTGGTAATTCAAATTCAAAATGGGATAATTTCATATATTTATATCTTCTAAAAGCCGCGAAGATACGATATCGAGATAGGCGTTGTCAAGTGTTTCGCCATTTAATTTATAGTTCTTCTATTTTAATACCTATTTGCTGCATATCATCCCAGAATTTTTGAAACGATTTTGTAACTACTTCTGCATTTAAAATTTTAATAGGTACCTTTAGTGCTAAAGGTGCAAATGCCATCGCCATTCTATGATCATTGTATGTTTTTATAGCAATATTTTGTTTTATTTCTGATGATCGTTCTAAGTGTAAACTATCATTAGTTACTGATATTAAAGCTCCTAAGTTTGTTAATTCTTCTTTTAAAGCTTCTAAACGGTCTGTTTCTTTTATTTTTAAAGTGTGTAAACCTGTTAAATTACAAGAAATTCCTTCAGAAAAACAAGTTACTGCAATTGTTTGTGCTATGTCTGGTGCATTTTTAAGATTTATAGCTAAGGATTCTGAGTTGGTTTTACCTTCTTTTTTTAAGATAATACAATCTTTCCCAAAAACGGTTGCTACACCAAAATGGGTATATATTTCTGCTAAACAAGAATCTCCTTGCAAACTTTCTTCTTTATAAGCAGATAATTTAATTGAGCTACCAATTGCTGCAGAAGCTATAATAGAATAGAAATAACTTGCAGAAGACCAATCAGATTCTACTACAACTGTTTGTTTTTGTATTGCTTCCTTCGGGAAAACTTTTATAATATTTCCTTCAAAGCTTGTTTCAATTGCTAATTGATTCAACAAACTTAACGTCATATTAATGTAAGGAATGGATGTGATTTTACCAACCAATTCTATTTCTAAACCCTTTTTTAATTTAGAGGCAATTAATAATAAAGAAGAAATATACTGGCTACTTACGTTTCCATTAATTTGAACTTTCTCTTTGGTACTATTTTTACCCTTAATTCTTATTGGCGGATACCCAACTTTAGCTTCATAAGAAATATCTGCACCTAAATCTTTTAAGGCATTTACTAAAATCTCTATAGGTCTGTTTTGCATTCTTTCAGAGCCTGTAAGCACCACTTCTCTGCCACTTTTTACAGCAAAATAAGAAGTTAAAAAACGCATTGCCGTTCCTGCATGCCCAATATCTACAACCTCATCTTTTGTTGAAAGTGCGTGTTGCATGTGAATAGAATCGTCTGAATCTGACAAATTTTCAATAGAAATTTCTGAAAATAAATTTTGTAAAATCAACAATCTGTTCGATTCGCTTTTAGAACCAGAAATGGTAATTTCTTCGTTTATTTTGGTATCCCTTAAAACATTTAATAATATGTCCATTCTAAAACCTGATTTTATTTCTTATTTTTAAACTTTAATTCTTTAAATAACCGATATGAAAAAATACGTTCTCCTCGTCATTTGCATACTATTATCCTTAAATCTGTCTCTTATACACATCTCCGAGCCCACGAGACCTCTCTACATCTC
>CAJXTJ010000051.1 GCA_913061165.1 uncultured Polaribacter sp. | reverse complement strand
GAGAGGTCTCGTGGGCTCGGAGATGTGTATAAGAGACAGGTGCAGGAGCTTCTATTGTATACAAAGCAGAAGATTTTGACCACTTATTAAGTTTCGGTTTAGAAGCATCACCAATACATGAGGTGATGATTGATAAGGCGATGATGGGCTGGAAAGAATACGAATTAGAATTATTGAGAGATAGGAATGATAATGTTGTAATTATCTGTTCTATTGAAAACATGGACCCTATGGGAATTCATACTGGAGATTCTATAACAGTGGCTCCAGCAATGACGCTTTCTGATAAAACATATCAGAAGATGCGTGATATGGCAATTCATATGATGCGTTCTATCGGAGATTTTGAAGGCGGTTGTAATGTGCAATTTGCAGTTTCACCCGATGATAAAGAAGATATTATTGCTATTGAAATTAACCCAAGAGTTTCACGTTCATCTGCATTAGCTTCGAAAGCAACAGGATACCCTATCGCAAAAGTAGCTACAAAATTAGCTATTGGGTATACTTTAGATGAATTAGAAAACGGAATTACAAAATCTACCTCTGCTTTATTTGAGCCAACGTTAGATTATGTAATTGTAAAAATACCACGTTGGAATTTTGATAAATTTGAAGGTTCAGATAGAACTTTAGGATTGCAAATGAAATCTGTTGGAGAGGTAATGGGTATTGGACGTTGTTTCCAAGAAGCATTGCACAAAGCAACACAATCTTTAGAAATTAAGAGAAATGGTCTAGGCGCAGACGGTAAAGGATACACAGATTATAACCAAATTATAGAGAAGTTAACCAATGCAAGTTGGGATCGTGTGTTTGCTATTTATGATGCAATTGCCATCGGAATTCCTTTGAGTAAGATTTACGATATCACAAAAATAGATATGTGGTATTTAAGGCAATATGAAGAATTGTTTCAATTACAGAAAGAAATTTCTACCTATAAAATTGATACTTTAGAAAGAGGTTTATTGTTAGAGGCAAAGCAAAAAGGATACGGAGACAGGCAAATAGCACACATGCTAGGATGTTTGGAAAGTGAGGTGTACATAAAAAGAGAAGAATTAAAAGTACAACGTGTCTTCAAGTTAGTAGATACTTGTGCAGCAGAATTCCAAGCAAAGACACCTTATTACTATTCAACTTTTGAAAACGAAATAGAAACGGCAGATGGCGAAATTATGATTGCCAACGAAAGTATTGTTACACCAAAGAAGAAAATTGTTGTTTTAGGTTCTGGACCGAATAGAATCGGTCAAGGAATTGAGTTTGATTACTGCTGTGTGCATGGTGTTTTAGCCGCTGCAGAATGTGGTTATGAGACCATCATGATCAACTGTAATCCTGAAACTGTTTCTACGGATTTTGATACAGCAGATAAATTATACTTTGAGCCTGTTTTTTGGGAACATATTTATGATATTATTCGTCATGAAAAACCAGAAGGTGTAATTGTGCAATTAGGTGGGCAAACAGCCTTAAAGTTAGCAGAGAAATTAACCAAGTACGGCATTAAAATTATTGGAACTTCTTTTGAAGCTTTAGATTTAGCCGAAGACAGAGGTAGTTTTTCTACTTTATTGAAAAATAATAACATTCCATATCCAGAATTCGGAATTGCAGAAACGGCAGACGAAGCGCTAGTTTTAGCAGACGAATTAGATTTTCCAATCTTGGTAAGACCTTCTTATGTTTTAGGAGGGCAAGGAATGAAAATTGTAATCAATAAAGAAGAATTAGTTGAACATGTTGTAGATTTATTAGGTAGAATGCCTGGAAATAAATTATTGTTAGATCATTATTTAGATGGTGCAATAGAGGCAGAGGCAGATGCAATTTGTGATGCAGATGGTAATGTTTACATTATCGGTATTATGGAACATATAGAACCTTGTGGAATTCATTCTGGAGATTCTAATGCGATGTTACCAGTATTTAATTTAGGTGATTTGGTTATGCAGCAAATAAAAGATCATACACACACCATTGCAAGAGAGTTAAAAACTGTTGGTTTAATTAATGTGCAGTTTGCAGTTAAAAATGAACTTGTTTATATTATAGAAGCAAACCCAAGAGCATCTAGAACGGTTCCTTTTATAGCAAAAGCGTACAAAGAACCGTATGTAAACTATGCAACAAAAGTAATGCTTGGTCACAACAAAGTAACAGATTTTAATTTTAATCCTCAATTAGAAGGGTATGCAATTAAACAACCTGTGTTCTCTTTTAATAAGTTCCCGAATGTGGATAAGAAATTAGGGCCAGAAATGAAATCGACTGGAGAAAGTATCTTATTTATAGACAGCTTGAAAGACGATGAGTTTTATAACTTATATGCAAGAAGAAAAATGTATTTGAGTAAGTAAAATTTACCCTATTCATTAAAAAAACATCCAACTCATACTATGAATTGGATGTTTTTTTTATTAAAATTATTTTAAATCGATCTATAAGAAACTCAATGATTGTTATTTGAAATATTTCTTAGATTTTTCCCAATAGACATCCATCTCTGTTAAAGACATTTCAGAAAGCTCCTTGCCTTCCTTTTTTGCAGCCTTTTCTAGAAACTGAAATCTATTTATAAACTTCTTGTTTGTTTTTTCTAGAGCATTTTCAGGGTTTACGTCTATAAAACGAGCGTAATTTATCATAGAGAATAAAACATCTCCAAATTCTTTCTCGATATTTTCTTTATTTCCGGCTTTAATTTCTTCATTAAGCTCTGTGAGTTCTTCTTGTACTTTTTCCCAAACTTGTGCTGGTTCTTCCCAATCGAAACCAACACCTGCAACTTTTTCTTGAATTCTGGAAGCTTTTACAACTGCAGGTAAGCTTTTAGGAACGCCTTCTAAAACAGACTCTTTGCCTTCTTTTAATTTTAATTGTTCCCAATTTCGTTTTACATCTTCTACATTATCAACTTTTACATCACCATAAATATGAGGGTGTCTGCTGATGAGTTTGTCAGAAATTGAGTTCGCAACATCTCCAATATCAAAAGCTTTTTTTTCGCTACCAATTTTAGCATAAAAGACGATGTGTAAAAGGACATCTCCTAACTCTTTTTTTATTTCAGGCAAATCATTGTCTAAAATGGCATCTGCAAGCTCATACGTTTCTTCAATAGTAAGATGGCGTAGACTTTCTAAGGTTTGTTTTTTATCCCAAGGACATTTCTCACGAAGTTCATCCATGATATCTAACAAACGACTAAAAGCAGCTAATTGTTCTTTTCTAGAATTCATTTTGAGTTGCAAGCTTTTAATTTATTTTAACTATCGTTTTTTTTTTTAACTTTAAATAACAACAAGCAAAAATCAAATACTATTTATTCTTTTTCGGTCTCTTCATTGGTAGCTTCTACTTTAGAAAAATCCATGCCAGAATTCACCAATAAATTAAACCATTGAATCACTTTTTTAATATTCGAAGTATATACTCTTTCAGCATCATAATCTGGCAAAACTTCTGCAAAAAATGCTTCTAACTTCTTACCACTTTCTTTGTGAGAAATAGCTTCTTTGCCGGCTGTTTTTATATACATTGCTTTTAAAACCTTCAATAAAGGTACATCCTCTTCATAGGTATAAATAGCAATATTTTCTAATAAGCTAACATTCTGTGTTGCGCTAATTGCAGCTCGTTTATCATCTTCTAAAGCAGTAACAATTATTGCGCTTTTAGATTGAGATATTACTTTAAATAATCCGGGTTTACCGCTAACGGCTATAATTTTATTAAATTCCATATCTTTTATATTTTGTGTCTTTTAAGACTATTTACCTTTTTTTGCATTTGGAAAACGCATTCTGTAATCTGCGTTAATTTTTCCTTTTGAAATATTCTCTAATTTCTTTTTAATGATTCTTTTCTTTAAAGTAGAAAGCTTGTCTGTGAACAAGATGCCTTCAATGTGATCATACTCATGTTGAAAAACTCTTGCTGTTAATCCTTCTAAAGCTTCTGTATGTGCCGTGAAGTTTTCATCTTGGTACTCAATAGTTATTTTTGGTTGACGAGAAACATCTTCTCGCACATCAGGAATACTTAAACAACCTTCGTTAAATATCCACTCTTCGCCTTCTTCTTCTAAAATTTTAGGGTTGATGAAAACTTTATTAAAAGATTTTAATACAGTTCTTTCTTCTTCAGATAAATCATCATCTTCTGCAAAAGGAGAAGCATCAATTAAAAATAAACGGATTGCTTTTCCAATTTGAGGAGCAGCTAGACCAACACCAGAAGCATTGTACATCGTTTCTTTCATATTGGCGATCAATTTTTCTAAATCAGGATATGTTGCATCTATAGCAACAGCAACTTTTCTTAAAACAGGATCTCCGTAGGCAACAATTGGTAAAATCATTTATTTTTATTTAAAAAGATTTGCAAAAATACGATTTAGTATAGTGAATTACGAATTTTTGAATTACGAATTTTTAAAAACTAAGTGAATGTTTTAATGCTGGCTATATAAGTACGATTGTAGTATTATAGTAGCACTAATTTCATCAACCATAGCCTTATTTTTTCGTTGTTTTTTCTTCATTCCGCTGTCAATCATTGTCTGAAAAGCCATTTTAGATGTAAAACGTTCATCTATTCTTTTCATTGGAATTTGAGGAAATAATTTTTCTATTTTTTTAAGAAAAGGAAGAATAAGGGCTTCACTTTCACTATCAGAATTATCCATCTGTTTAGGCAATCCCATTAAAAATAATTCTACTTTTTCTTTAGATGTATATTCTTTTAAGAAAGACAATAAGTCAGACGTATTTACCGTTGTTAAGCCAGAAGCAATTATTTTTAATTCATCTGTAACCGCTATTCCAGTTCTTATTTTTCCAAAGTCAATCGCTAAAACTCGTGCCAAATTGTATTGTTTTTTACAAAAATAACCGTTAATTATTAATATTGAGGAAATAACTTAAATATTATCAATTAGTTATAAAATAGTGTGTATTTTGATTTAGAAATAACAACTTTAGAATTTAAACAAGGAAACCTAATATGTTTAAAAAATGTATATTCGCTTCAGTTTTTATAGATAGATTTATATTTACGGAAATTATACAATTAAAATGGAGGAAATTAGAAAAATTATAGAGTCAGCTTGGGAAAATCGTGAATTATTAAAAGAGCAAAACACGATTGATACCATTAGAAAAGTAGTTGATTTATTGGATAAAGGAACTTTAAGAGTTGCCGAACCTATCTCAGACGGCTGGCAAGTTAATGAGTGGCTTAAAAAAGCAGTAGTACTTTATTTTCCAATCCAAAAAATGGAAACCTTAGAAGCTGGAATTTTTGAATATCATGATAAAATTCCATTAAAAAGAAATTTTGCGGAAAGAGGAATTAGAGTAGTACCAAATGCAGTTGCAAGACATGGGGCTTATATTGCGCCAGGAACTATATTAATGCCAAGTTATGTGAATATTGGAGCATATGTAGATGAAGGTACCATGGTTGATACTTGGGCTACAGTTGGTTCTTGCGCACAGATTGGTAAAAATGTTCATCTTTCTGGAGGTGTAGGAATTGGTGGCGTTTTAGAACCTTTACAAGCAGCACCTGTAATTATAGAAGATGGTGCTTTTATTGGCTCTAGGTGTATTGTCGTAGAAGGTGTTAGAATTGAAAAAGAGGCTGTTTTAGGGGCAAATGTTGTATTGACGATGAGTACAAAAATTATAGATGTAACGGGAGACGAACCTATAGAGATGAAAGGTAGAGTTCCTGCGCGTTCTGTTGTAATTCCTGGAAGTTATACAAAGAAGTTTGCGGCTGGTGAATACAATGTACCATGTGCGTTGATTATTGGAAAAAGAAAAGAAAGTACCAACAAGAAAACATCCTTAAACGACGCTTTGCGTGAATACGACGTAGCAGTTTAAGATTTATAAAGTTTATGACAAAAATATCAGCAATAATTCCTACATTAAATGAAGAAATTCATATGGCTGAGGCTATAAAATCAGTAAGTTTTGCTGATGAAATTATTGTCATAGATTCTTTTAGTGAGGATAAAACAATAGAAATAGCTGAGAAGTTAAATGTAAAAATCATTAAACGAAAGTTTGATGATTTTTCTTCTCAAAAAAACTATGCTATAAAACAAGCTACTCATAATTGGATTTATATTTTAGACGCTGATGAAAGGGTTACTCCAAAAGTCAAAAAAGAAATTTTAGAAGCCGTTAAAAAGCCAAAAGATTTTGTAGGTTTTTATGTGAGAAGAACTTTTTATTTTTGCGGAAGAAAAGTAAATTACTCTGGTTTCCAAAGAGATAAGGTAATCCGTTTATTTTTAAAAGAACATTGTAAATATTCTGGTCTTGTTCATGAAAAAATAATATCCAATGGAAAAATCGGTTTTTTTAAAAATAAGATCGATCATTTTTCTTACAGAAATTATGACCATTATATTTCTAAATTGAATCATTATGCAGCCATAAGAGCAGAAGAATTGCATGAAAGTGGTAAAAAAGTAAATATTTACCATGTAATGGTAAAACCTGGTGCAAGGTTTTTTATCCATTATTTCATTCGCCTTGGATTTTTAGATGGTTTTACAGGTTTTTTAGTTGCAAAAACACAAGCTTATGGTGTCTTAACAAGATATATTAAGTTGTGGTTATTAAATAGTGAGATGAAATAGCATGGAATCACATAATTCACTTATTGTAGATGCTGTTATTACTTGGGTAGATGGCAATGACCCAAAACATAGGGAAAAGATGTCACAGTATATTGAGGATAAAAATGCTCTTAGCAATAAGTCGGTTAGGATGCGTTATGATCAAATAGATGAAATTGAATTTTCAGTAAAATCTATTTTGAAGTATGCTAAATTTGTAAGAAATATTTTTATTGTTACAGATAACCAAACTCCAGATTTTTTAAAAGACATAGAAAAAGCAAAGAAAGAATACCCTACAGTTTTTATTATAGATCATAGAACTATTTTTGAAGGGTATCATCAATATTTACCAACTTTTAATTCTTTATCCATAGAGTCCTTATTGTACAAAATACCAAATCTTTCTGAGCACTTTTTATATTTTTGTGACGATTTTTTTTTAGTAAATAAAATAAAAATTGAAGATTTTTTTATTCAAGAGAAACCTGTTATTAGGGGAAGGTGGACCAAGTTTTATGAAGATATCTTTCACAAGAAAATTAAATATTTATTTCAGAAACTTTTAAAAAACAAAAAAGTAGAATATAGTCACAATAAAGGGTTACAAACGGTAGCAAAGAAATTAGGATTTACAAAATATGTCCATATAGATCATACGCCTGCAGCGCTAAGGAAGTTTACTTATGTAAAATATTTTGAGCAAAATCCAGAGATGTTAGAGAATAATATTAAACATCGTTTTAGACATCAAGAGCAATATTCAATTCAGTCTTTGGCAAATCATTTGGAAATAAAAAACAATACTTTTACCTTACAGAAAGACTACAAATTAGTGTATTTTCAAAATTATAAAAAACCATTTTTATGGATAAAGTTTAAATTGGCTAGAATAGAAAAGGATAAGAATAAACTTTTCGTTTGTATGCAGAGTTTAAATCAATGTCCTGAAGAAAAATTGGTGTATATTAAAAAGTGGCTTCATTCTAAATACGATTAATTTATTCTAGGTATTCAATTTTGTAAAACAGTGTGCTTTAATCATAAGGAAATAATAATACCATTATACTTTTAGAAACTTTTCTTAATTCTTTTAATTGCCTAAAATATTTTCAGGCTTAGAATCTTTTTTATTGTTAAAGTATAAATATTTGGTAGTGTGGTAATATGCTGATAATAAACTATCCATTTCTTTTGCTATAGCAGGCTTATCACGTTGAATATCTTTCACTGTATCTGCTTGTAAACTGTACAAACCTGTTTTTTTAGAAATGTTTGTTTTTTCATAGTAAAAATTATCTTTTAGCACGCCAACAGCTTTTTCTCCTTTACTTTGAATATACACAAAGGCAGCTGTGTTATTTGAAGTACTATCTAATAAATTTCTTCCTAAAGTATAATTTGTATAATTCACTTTTGCTAAGCTTGTAGCTGTCGGAAAAATATCTATTAGTTTTGCGAATTTATCTATTACTTGAGGTTTTATATATTTTGGTGCATGAATAAAAAATGGCACATGATGTACTTGAACACCTAAATCATCTTCATTATTTTTTAAGAAATTTAGTTTTTTCATTCCACCTCTATGATCTCCAAAAAAGATAAAAATAGAATTTTCATAATAACCAGATTCTTTTGCTCTTTTTAAAAAACGAGCAATATTAAAGTCTAAATAACGAATTCCGTTTAATTGTCCTAAAGACCTAAAACCACCTCTTAGTAACGTTTTTTCATCAATTTCATTTTCTAAAATAGGTGTAAAACTTTCTTTTTTTTCGGGCACTGTAAAAGGCATGTGATTTGTAGCTGTTTGAATATAGGCAACAAAAGGTTTTCCTTTTTCTTGTAATTTTTTTAATTTCTTATCAGATTCTTTAAATAAATCGTAGTCATCAATCCCCCAAACATCGGCTCTTTTTCCCTCTTCAAAACTTCCTTCTTCGTAGATTTTTAAGTTTTTTATATTCGATTGAAAAACCCCTCTAATATTTGCCCAGTTTGCAGAGCCACCTATAAAGTACAGTTTTTCATATCCTATAAATTGATCAAAAATAATACGTTGATCTATAATCATTGGGTTTCTTGACGCTGTTTTTACATCTTCAATATCTGGTAATCCCGTAATACTCGCAAAAACACTAGCAGCAGTTCCTGGTTTATGAACATAAAACTTTGAAAAACTAGCACTCTCTTTAATAATCGAGTCCATTTTTGGAGTACTATTTAACGGATTTCCATAAAAGCTCATCGGTGCAGTTCCTACAGATTCTAACATTACAAAGACAACATTCGGTTTTTCTTTATAAGGACTCTCAAAAGTCACCTTTTTTTCAAAATTAATGGTGTCTTGCGGTAAATCTAAATGTTTCGCAATTACAGGGTAATAGGTTTTAAATTCTTCAAGATTTACACCTTCACTTCTAAAGGCAAAACTATCAAAGAAATACAGAATAGGGTTTAATGTAAATTGATTTATCGCATTATTTTTAGAGAAAAAAGCTTCACTCCAGCGCAAAGGATAATGCGTTATGCTATTAAAAACTCCAAAAGATAGTATTAGAAATGTAAAAACAAAGAATACTGCCTTTAGTTTATTTGTTATTTTTTGATATCCTTTGTTAAATATATTAAATATTAAAGTAGCATATTTATGACTAATAAAGCATAAAATTGTCAAACCAAAAACTCCCTTATATATTGGATAACTTTCAATTAAAACTTGGAAGGATATTTTAAAATTACTTAAGAATCGCAATGAAGAGGCATCTAAACGGATAGCTAAATACTCATAGTATCCGAAGTCAAACAGATAAAATAGCGTTAAAATAAAATAGGAAAAAGTAATGTAAATAGCAGCTATTCTTTTATAAATAATGCTTTTAAAGAAGTTATGATTTATAATTAAAACGAATATAGCAAGAGGGAAAAAAGTAAGAATGGCAAGTTTTAAATCAAAACGAAGACCTAGTAACAACGCTTTTTGTATTTCTTGGCTAGATACATTCTCTAACGATGCAAAAAAGGCGTAGAAGAGTCCTCTAAAAAAAGCAATAAAAATTAAAAGAAAAAAAACATTTGTAAAAATGTATTTTATGTAATTCGGAATTTTTTTAAACATGTATATTATATAGGCTTACAAAGGTACTATTTTTAGTATTACTTTGAATAAACTAGTATATCAATTTTGGATTGTGTTGGATTATAGCCTAAATTTGCGGCAAAATAAAATGAATACAAATTAATGCAAAAGCAATTCTTTACAGAGGCCATCTCATTAGAAATATTTGAAACGATTTCTAAAGCATCACAACAATTAGGCTTAGAAAGTTATGTAATTGGTGGTTTCGTGCGAGACTATTTTCTAAAAAGAGGCACTGCAAAAGATATTGATGTTGTTACTGTTGGGAGCGGGATAGACCTTGCAGAGAAAGTGTCTAGCTTATTATCTAATAAACCCAAAGTGCAGGTTTTTAAAACCTATGGCACTGCAATGTTGCGTTACAAAGATATTGAAATTGAGTTTGTTGGTGCAAGAAAAGAATCTTATTCAGAAGAAACTAGAAATCCGGAAGTATCTGAAGGAAATTTACAAGACGATCAAAATAGGAGGGATTTTACTATTAATGCTTTGGCGTTAAGTTTAAATGAGGCTAATTTTGGTGAATTACTAGATCCGTTTAACGGAATCGTAGATTTAAAAAACGGAATTCTTAGAACGCCTTTAGATCCAGATATTACCTACTCGGATGACCCTTTAAGAATGATGAGAGCGATCCGTTTTGCATCACAATTAAATTTCACCATTGAAGAAAACTCACTAACTGCAATTACTAAAAATTCAGAACGCTTAGAAATAATTACAAGAGAGCGTATTGTAGATGAGTTAAATAAAGTAATGGCATCCAAAAAACCATCTATTGGATTCTTGTTGTTAGAAGAAACGAAATTATTAGCTCAAATTATACCTGAATTAATAGATTTAAAAGGAGTAGAAGAGGTTGAAGGACAAAAGCATAAAGATAATTTTTATCATACCTTAGAGGTGGTAGATAATATTTCGGAGAATACAGAAGATATTTGGTTACGTTGGGCGGCTTTACTGCATGATATCGGTAAAGCGCCTACCAAAAAATTTAGTAAAAAGGTAGGTTGGACTTTCCATTCCCACGAGTTTGTGGGCTCTAAAATGGTTTATAAACTATTTAAAAATTTAAAGATGCCATTGAATAACAAAATGAAGTTTGTTCAGAAAATGGTCTTATTAAGTTCTAGACCAATTGTTCTAGCCACTGATGTTACCGATGCAGCTGTAAGACGTTTGGTTTTTGATGCCGGTGACGATATCAATTCTTTAATGACGCTTTGCGAAGCAGATATCACTACAAAAAATCCAAAAAAATTTAAACGCTATCACCAAAACTTTGAAGAAGTTCGCTCTAAAATTAAGGAAGTGGAAGAAAGAGATCGTGTGCGTAACTTTCAACCGCCAGTTTCTGGAGAAGAGATTATTGAAGCGTTTAACTTAAAGCCTTGTAAAGAAATAGGGCAAATAAAAGAAGCGATCAAAGAGGCTATTTTAGATGGTAAAATTCCTAATGAGCATCAAGCTTGTTTTGATTTTATGATAGAAAAAGGCAAAAGTTTAGGTTTAACTTTAGCTTAAAGATTGCATGGTAACCAATTTAAAATATTCGCCTTTTAAAGCTAATAATTCTTCATGTTTGCCTTGTTCTACAATTTTTCCTTTCTTCATGACCACAATAGTGTCTGCTTTTTGAATAGTAGATAAGCGATGAGCAATTACCAGAGAGGTTCTATTTTGCATCATTTTTTCTAATGCAGTTTGAACCAGTTGTTCAGATTCTGTATCTAAAGCAGACGTTGCTTCATCTAAAATCATAATTGGCGGATTCTTTAAAACAGCTCTTGCAATAGATAAACGTTGTTTTTGTCCACCAGAAAGTGTGTTTCCACTGTCGCCAATATTTGTTTTGTATTTTTCTGGTAAATTCTGAATAAATTCATCTGCATTTGCAATTTTAGCAGCTTCTAAAATAGCTTCTTCTGTTGCAGCTTGCGTTCCTAACTTAATATTGTTTTCAATGGTATCATTAAACAGAATAGAGTCTTGAGAAACAATGCCCATTAAACCGCGTAACGATTTTTTTGTAACGTCTTTAATGTTTTGGTCATCAATAAGCACCTCTCCCTTATTAACGTCGTAAAAACGAGTAATTAGGTTTGCTAAGGTAGATTTACCACTTCCAGATTGTCCAACTAAAGCAACCGTTTCGCCTTTATTAATGGTTAAAGAAAAGTCCTTTAAAACAAAAGTATCTTTATATTTAAAAGAGATGTTTTTGAATTCAATTTTATTTGTAAATCCATTTTTTACAGCTGCATTAGGTTTGTCTTTAATACTATTTTTAGTATTTAAAACTTCCATAATTCTTTCTGCAGAAGCCTCGCCTTTTTGAATATTATAATAGGCAGTTGTAATTGCTTTTATCGGATTTAAAACGGTGTAAAACAAAACAATGTACCCGAAAAACTCTTCGGCTTTTAAGGGACTGTTATTCTCTAAAACTAATTTTCCACCATAATATAAAATAGCAATAATAGTTGCAGAGCCCAAAAACTCACTCATGGGCGAGGCCAAAGTTTTTCGATGTAACACACTTGACATTAAGTTTCGAAACTTAGTTGTAGAAGTATTAAATTTTTCTTGAATTACTTTCTCAGCATTAAAACCTTTTATAATTTTTAAGCCAGTCAAAGTTTCTTCAATAAAAGATAAAAAATTACCAGTTTCCTTTTGTGCTTTGAGAGAATTTGCTTTTAGTTTTTTACTGATAGATGAAATTATAAATCCAGAAACAGGTAACAAAACAAATACAAATAAAGTTAACTTCACGCTGAGGATTAACATCATTGTTAAGGAAATAATTACGGTTAAAGGCTCTCTTACAATGGCCTCTAAAGAGGTTAGAAAAGAAACTTCAACTTCCTGCACGTCTATTGTCATTCTTGCAATTATATCCCCTTTTTTCTTTTCAGAAAAATAGGCAAGAGGTAATGTTATTATTTTATGATATAATTTATCTCGGAGATCTTTTACGATTCCATTTCGCAAAAACACGAGCACATAAGAGGCTAAATAGCGAAATAAATTTTTGAATAAGAACAGACTAAAGGTAAGTAAGCAGATAAAAAACAACACTTCAATAGCGCCTTCATTTTCTATTTTTTGAGAAATAAAATAATAGAAACTTTCTTTTGCATACGCAGCAACACTCCTGATACCTGTGTATAATGGAACTTTTATAACGGTGTTGTCTGTATTGAATAAAATACCTAAAACAGGAATAAAAGCCAAAACAGAAAGTACATTAAAGATTGCATAAAGGATGTTGAACAGAATGTTTAAAATTGTAAACTTCCGATACTTTTTTTCATATCTTAAAATGTCCTTAAAGTAGCTCATTAATTTAGTTTCATTTCTTTTATAATTCGTTGAATTTTAGCATCTAAATCTGCTTCAATCTTTAGCGCATTTTCCTTTGCCTCTAGAGGAGTGTTTACACTAAAATAGAATTTTATTTTAGGTTCTGTACCACTAGGTCTTGCAGCGATTCTTGTACCATTAGCAGTTTGATAAATTAAAACATTCGATTTTGGTAAATCGATGTTTGTTACTTTGCCCGTAATTAAGTTTTTAACAGTGGATGCTTGATAATCGCTTAGCGATACTACCTGTTCTCCATCAATTTCTGATAATGGGCTGTTCCGCATGTCACTTAACATTTGTTGAATTTCTGCAGCACCATCCATTCCTTTTTTAGTAATTGCTATTAGATGCTCTTTGTAAAAATTGTTTCTAAGATAAATAGCCAATAATTCTTCATAGAAAGAACTGCCATTTTGTTTCGCGAAGGCAGCAATTTCACAAGCTAATAAAGTAGCAGTTACCGCATCTTTATCTCTTACAAATTCTCCAACCATATATCCAAAACTTTCTTCACCACCACCAATAAAATCTAATTCTGGAAAATCTTTCACCATTTTGGCAATCCATTTAAAACCAGTTAATCCAATTTTGGTTTCAACGCCGTAATTTTTTGCTATTGCCCCTACTAATTCTGTGGTAACTATTGTCTGTCTCTTATACACATC
>CAJXTJ010000050.1 GCA_913061165.1 uncultured Polaribacter sp. | reverse complement strand
CGAGATGTAGAGAGGTCTCGTGGGCTCGGAGATGTGTATAAGAGACAGACTAAATCCAGTCTTTCGGTTTTGCCAAAATCAACAACAATCTTTCCTCTTCAGAATCTTTTTCTGGTTGATGGTTGTATTTCCACTGAACAATTGGTGGTAAACTCATTAGAATACTTTCTATTCTTCCATTTGTTTTTAATCCGAATAAAGTGCCTCTGTCATGCACTAAATTGAATTCTACATAACGGCCTCTTCGAATTTCTTGCCACTCTTTATGCGCTTTCGTATATGTTATTTCTTTTCTTTTTTCAACTATTGGAACATAGCTTTCTAAGAAGCTATTCCCAATTTCGGTTACAAAATTGAATCTATCTTCAATGGAATATGCTGCTGTTTCTTTTTGATAATCGAAGAACAAACCTCCGATTCCACGTGCCTCATTTCTATGTGAATTCCAGAAATAGTCATCGCATGTTTTTTTAAACTTCGGATAAAATTCCAAATCATGGGTATCGCAGGCCGATTTACAAACCGTATGAAAATGTATTGCATCTTCATCAAATAAATAATATGGAGTTAAATCTTGCCCACCACCAAACCACTGCGTAACAATATTCCCTACTTCATCATACATTTCAAAGTAGCGCCAGTTTGCATGCACCGTAGGCACAAACGGATTTGTTGGGTGTAAAACCAAACTCAACCCGCAAGCAAAGAAGTTGCCTTCTTTTACTTTAAATTGATTTCTTAACACCTCTGGCAATTCCCCATGCACCGCAGAAATATTTACGCCTCCTTTTTCAAAAACACCTCCATTTTCAATAACACGCGTTCTTCCTCCTCCGCCTTCCTCTCTTTCCCAAATATCTTCTTCAAAAATTGCAAGACCATCAACTGCCTCTATCTTAGAAGTTATTTGGTCTTGTAAATTTTCTATGTAAGCGTAGAATTTATTTTTCATTCTTTGTGGCTCGTAAAAATATGTGTTATCGATTAAAGTGAAATCCTTTTATGAAACCTGATACTCTTTCACTGCGTCTATAAATGCCTTTGCATTTTCTATTGGTATATTTGGTAAAATACCATGGCCTAAATTTACAATGTATTTGTCTTTCCCAAAATCATTGATCATCTGATGTACCATTTTCTTAATTTCTGCTGGTGGAGATAATAATCTTGACGGGTCAAAATTACCTTGTAATGTAATATTTCCGCCAGATAAATAACGTGCATTTCTTGCAGAACACGTCCAATCTACACCCAATGCAGCTGCACCCGATTTAGACATGTCTCCCAAAGCAAACCAACATCCTTTTCCGAAAGCAATTACAGGAGTACTATCTTTTAAAGCATCTATTATTTGCTGCATATATTGCCAAGAAAATTCTTGATAATCTACTGGAGACAACATACCTCCCCAAGAATCGAAAAGTTGAACGGCGTTTACACCTGCTTCAACTTTTGCTTTTAAATAGGCAATTGTTGTATCTGTTATTTTTTGCAATAAATTGTGGGCAATAACCGGATTTGTAAAACACAATTCTTTTGCTTTGTCAAAGTTTTTAGAACCTTGTCCTTGCACACAATAACATAAAATTGTCCAAGGTGAACCCGCAAAACCAATTAATGGAATATCATCATTTAGCTTTTCTTTGGTTGCCTTTATAGCTTCCATTACATAGCCTAAAGATGCATGCACATCAGGTACAATTACACGATCTAAATCTTTCTGAGTACGAATTGGATTTGGTAGATAAGGGCCGAAATCTGGTTTCATTTCCACTTCAATATTCATTGCTTGTGGAATGACTAAAATATCTGAAAATAAAATAGCGGCATCCATACCATATCTTCGAATAGGTTGTACCGTAATTTCTGAAGCTAATTCTGGAGTTTGACAGCGAGTAAAGAAATCGTATTTCTTTTTGATTACCTGAAACTCTGGCAAATATCTTCCTGCCTGACGCATCATCCAAACTGGTGGTCTGTCTACCGTTTCTCCTTTTAATGCTCTTAAAAATAAATCGTTTTTTATCATCTTGATCGATTTTGGCTATTGGCTTTGGCTTTTAGCTTTTCTTTTTTGTTAATAAACGTAAGTTTTATAAATATTTTTCAGACCTCACGGGTTTTTAAAACGTGTGCAGTCTTTTCTTTACATTTTTGAAACCGCCAACATTGCTTTATCCACTGCTGCTGTTATTTTTTTGACGTCTCTATTTGAAATTGCTGATGATAAAAACCAAGCTTCAAACTGACTTGGTGGCAGAAACACACCATTTTTTATCATTTCCCAAAAGAAAATTGCAAACTTTTTAGTATCTGAAGTTTGAGCCTCCTCAAAGTTAGTAACAACCCCTTTTGTGAAAAATGGATTTATCATAGAACCAAAACGATTTACTACTAAATCTACCTTGTATTTTTTAGCCGTTTCGAGTAAAATATTTTCTAAAGTAGCTGCTATCTCGTTAAACTGATCATACGGATTTTGTCTCTTCAACTCTGTTAATGTAGAAATTCCTCCTGCCATCGCAATCGGATTCCCACTCAATGTTCCTGCTTGATACATTCCACCTAAAGGTGCAACCTCTTGCATAATTTCGTTTCTGGCTCCATAAGCTCCTACAGGAAAACCTCCTCCAATTACTTTTCCTAAACAGGTAATATCTGCTTCAACGCCTAACAATTCTTGTGCACCACCAAACTTAGAACGGAAACCTGTCATTACCTCATCGGCAATTAATAAGGCTCCTTTTGTCTTTAGGAATTCTTTTAATTCAACTAAAAAATTATTCTGCGGAATCACAACGCCCATATTACCGCAAATTGGTTCTATTATCACACCTGCAATATCATCATGCTCCTTAAAGTGTTTTTTTACACTTTCTATATCGTTATACGTAGCGATTAAAGTATTTTTTACGGCGCCTTCTGGAACTCCTTTAGAACCGGGTAAACTTAAAGTTGCCAAACCAGAACCTGCTGCAACTAATAATGAATCTTGATGCCCGTGATAACAACCTGCAAATTTTATAATTTTATCTTTTCCTGTAAAGGATCTTGCCAAACGAACTCCGCTAATAACAGCTTCTGTTCCCGAATTCACAAAACGGACTTTATCCATTCCTGGAAAAGCAGCACATACTATTTTTGCTAGAATAATTTCATTTTCTGTAGACGCTCCAAAAGAGTATCCATTTTTTAATGCTTTTGCAACACCTCTTCGTACTTTCCTGTGACGGTGTCCTAAAATCATTGGTCCATAGGAAAGCACCAAATCAATATATTCATTTCCATCTACATCTGTAATTTTACTTCCTTGTGCTTTTTTGATAAATAACGGATTTCCTCCAACAGATGTAAATGCTCTTACAGGAGAATTTACGGCCCCAACTAAATGCACCAATCCTTCTTTATATAATTCTTCTGATTTCTTAAAATTCATTCTTTTAGTTTTTCAGTCATTGCGAACATAGTGAAGCAATCTGTTAAGTAAGAGATTACTTCGTCATTCTTCCTCGTAATGACGTTATTTATTCAACAAAACCCTAGCTGCTTCCTTAGCAAAATAAGTAATAATGATGTCTGCTCCAGCTCTTTTCATAGACAAAAGGCTTTCCATCATTACTTTTTCCCCATCAATCCAACCTTTTTCTGCGGCGGCTTTTACCATAGCATATTCTCCGCTTACATTATAACACGCAATAGGTCTGTCGAAATTGTTTTTTAAATCTCTAATAATATCTAGATAGGATAATGCTGGCTTTACCATTAAAATATCAGCCCCTTCTTGGTCGTCAAAAGTTGCTTCTCGCAGTGCTTCATCTCTGTTAGAAGGGTCCATTTGATAAGTTCTTCTGTCTCCAAAAGAGGGTGCAGAATCTGCTGCATCTCTAAAAGGACCATAAAATGCAGATGCATATTTTACTGAATACGCCATAATAGGCAAGTTTACAAAACCCGTATTGTCTAAAGATTGACGTACCATATCTATTGTACCATCCATCATTCCTGAAGGTGCAACCATATCTACTCCTGCGTTTGCATGAGAAATTACTTGTTTTGCAAGATTTACCAATGTTGCATCATTATCAACATCATTGTCATGAATAATACCACAATGACCGTGCGAGGTATATTCACAAAAGCAAACATCTGTGATTACATATAAACTAGGATAATTTTTCTTGATGAAACGTATTGCTTGTTGTATAATTCCGTTATCATTCCAAGTCTCTGTTCCTTCTTCATCCTTAACAGCAGGGATTCCGAATAATAAAACTGCAGGAATATTTAAAGAAACTACCTCGTCCAACTCTTTAGAAATTCTATCCAATGAAAAACGTTTGATACCTGGCATAGAGACAATTTCTGTTTCTATATTTTCTCCTTCCTCAATAAAAAGCGGATATACAAAATCGTCTACAGAAAGTTTAGTTTCTTTAACCAACCTTCTAATTCCTTCTTGTTTTCTTAATCTACGAGTTCTATTCATAAAGTCTAAAAATTTGATTACCCTAACATTACCTTAGGAAAGGTTTGGATTGGAATAATACATATTTACCAATTCTAAAACACTTTCTACATCAGGCATATTTGCTACTTCTACTTTATCAAAGTGTTTTCTTGCTTCTAATGCGGTAGTTTCTCCGATACAAAAAGCAACCTTATCTGTTGCATTCTTCTCTAAATAACTATCAATTCCAGAAGGACTATAAAATAAGACTCCGGTAAAAGCGTCATCTATTTTTATTGGATTTATCATTGTTTTATATGCTTCCACTTCATTTACAACAATATCGTGTGCTTGCAAATATGTTGGCAACATATCTAATCTTACATCACTACAAAAATAAGAAACCTTTTTAATTTCAGTTTCTTTAGAAATGTATTCAGCTAGTTTTAAAGCATTTTTAGCTACATACGTAACTTTACCAATTCTATTTTCAATTAATTTCTTGGTTCTTCTACCAACACAAAAAATATTCTTGAAATTAATTTCTTCTTTCGTAAAAGAGTTTAAGATTGCTTCTACTCCATTCTGGCTGGTAATTACCACATTTTCATGAGTATGTTTCATCACTTTTGCAGGTATTCTATTAAAACGCATTTTAATAAAATCACTATCTTCTATACCAATCGCCGCCGATAAAGTTTCTTTTTGAAGTTCAGAAAGCTTCTTAGTGGAATACACAACAGCCACTTTTGTAGCATCGTCTTCGTCTTCTTGCATTAAAGCTCTACCACCTCTATTAATTATATAATCTGCACAATCTTTGGCCAAAAACTTATGACTTCCTAATTTTGCAGTTTTTGCAACTCTAATTTTTTTAGAACCATCTCTATTTAATAAAACTGCTTTAAAGTTAACCTCTTCGGTTCTTGCATCAACATAAGCTAAGGCACCAATTGCAGAAGTACAACCACCCTCTAACAAGCGTAAAAACTCACGTTCTACACCAACACAAACCTTCGTTTCATGATGGTTCAATTGTTCACAAGCATCCATACAAAAATCGTCATTTTCTAACGCAGCTATCATAATTGCACCTTGTGCTGGTGCAGAAATCATCCACGGAAGATCTACTGTATCTTCAGGAGTAATTCCTAATCTTTCTAATCCTGCAGCGGCAAAAACAGCTCCATTCCAAGTTTCACTGTCTTCTAGTTTATCTAAACGTGTTTGAACGTTTCCTCTTAAATCTTCTACTTTATGAGTTGGATACCTGTTTAACCACATTGCTCTTCTTCGCAAACTTCCGGTGGCAATTAACCCTTTTTCTTCTCCAAAAAATTCTTCATTTCCTTTTAAAACTAAAACATCATTATAATTCCCACGCTTTAAAACTGCTGCTTGCACAATACCTTCAGGCAAAGCAGTTGGAACATCTTTTAAAGAATGTACAGCAATATCAATAATACCATTAAGCATAGCGATATCTAAATTTTTGGTAAAAATTCCTGTAACACCCAACTCATACAAGGGTTTATCTAAAACGATATCTCCTGTAGATTTTATAGGTACTAGAACAGATTCATACCCTAATTCTGCTAATTCTGCACGTACTTTATTTGCTTGCCAAAGTGCTAATTTACTTTCGCGAGTACCTATTCTTATTATTTTTTGCATGGAGTATTAATTATGATTGAAAAACTTTCTGAATAACCTCTATACTTTCTGCAACAGAAGTTTCTTCGTCTTTTAAATGTTTAACAAACTGAGTAGTAATTTTTTGTATGAATCGTGAAGTTAATATTTCTGCTTGATTTTCATCGAAATTTACAATTTTCTTTTTCTGAAAATTAATTTCATCTTTTTTAATAAGTTCTAAAGATTCTTTTAGCGCAGCAATTGCGGGTGTAAATCTTCTATCATTTAACCAACTATTAAATTCTTCTTTATGAGTTTCTATAATTTCTTCTGCGAAAGGAATTTCTTGCTGACGAACGGCAAGAGTTTCATCTGTAATTTTAGAAAGTTGATCTACATTTACTAAAGAAACACCTTTAAAATTAGTAACCTCTTTTGCTACATTTTCTGGCATTGACAAATCTAAGATTAAAATCTCTTTATTATTTGCTATATGTTCTCTAGTAATCGTGGGTTTTTCTGCACCAGTAGATACAATTAATACATCTGCATTGGCAACTTCTTCAGCTAAGTTTGCTATTACAGACTTGCGAATTGAAGCATGCTCTTTTACAAATTGAATGGCTTTATCTTCTGTTCTATTGATGAGGCACACTTGCTTATTTTTGGTGTATTCTGCTAAATTCTTGCAAGTATGTTTCCCCATTTTTCCCAAACCAAAAACTAAAATATTTTTAGAATTATAATCTGGTAAATTTTTTATAATATATTGCACAGCCGCGTATGAAACAGAGGTTGTTCCTGAGCTAAGCTTTGTATCATTCTTTACACGTTTACTTGCCTGTAAAACAGCATTTACTAAACGCTCAATATATCCGTTTGTTGTTTTTAGTTTTTTAGCTAATTTAAAAGAATGCCTTAATTGACTTACAATTTCATAATCACCTAAGATCTGACTTTCTAAACCCGTACCTATTTTAAATAAATGACTTATTGCTTCTTGATCTTTCTGAATATTACAAATCGTATTAAACTCTTTTACGGTACCTTCAGAAAAATCGCATAACAATTCAATCAATAAACAAGGCCTATTTGCAAAGCCAAAAATTTCAGTTCTATTACAAGTAGAGATTATAAAAATAGCAGAAATCCCTTTTTCTTTGGCTGCAATTAAAAGTGCTTTTTGATTTTCTTTAGATACAGAAAATTTTCCACGCATTTCTGCATCTGCTTTTTTGTAACTTACTCCAATATTATAAAAATGGTTCTGGCCAGGTTCTTTCATATCTCTCTAGGAAGCCACAAAAGTAAAAACTTCATTAAGATAAAAATGTCGCTCAAAGAACTTTTAATAACGTTGTATGTATTTTAAGTATTTAATTTTGATAAAAGCTTTAAAACTCTTATTTTTGTTGAGTAAATAGTACTTTTTATTCAATTTATATAGAATGAATCTAAATAGAATGAAGTTAAAAAATTAAGAAATGTATGTTTAAAAATGTCGGAGAAAGTTCTTTGGATGAGATCACTTTAGAAAAAGGGTTTTATGTGCTTCATTTTCAGAATGAAAGCAATAAAGTACAAAGTTTTGAAAGAGCGATTGATAGCACCTTCATACAGATGCATTTCTGTTTGAGAGGAAATTCTAAATTTTTATTTAACGAAGGTGGTTATACTTTTGATGTTCTAGATAACAGGTCTATCTTATTATACAATCCGCAAAGAACTTTGCCTATAAATTTAGAAATTCAACCAAAAACAACTTTAGTTTCATTATTAATTTCAATTGAAAAATTTCACTCCTTATTCTCTAAAGAGTCTGGCTACATTCCTTTTTTAAGTGATGAAAATAGCAATAGAAAATTTTATGACGACACCGAAATAAAAGCAACAGTTGCGATGGTTTTGCATCAAATTATAAACTCTAATATTAATAACTCTATTAGAGAATTATACGTGAAAGGAAAAATTTATGAGTTACTAAGTCTTCATTTTCAAAAAGAAGAAAATACCGATGCAGAATATTGTCCTTTTTTAGTTGATGAACAAAATGTTTTAAAAATTAGAAAAGCAAAAGATATAATAATCTCTAGGATGGCAGAACCCCCTAGCTTACAAGAGTTAGCTTTAGAAATTGGTTTGAATTTAAAAAAGCTAAAAGAAGGTTTTAAACAAATTTACGGAGACACCGTGTATAGTTTTTTATTCGATTACAAAATGGAACATGCTCGGAAGTTATTAGAAAGCAACTTATACAACGTAAATGAAGTTGGATCGCAAGTTGGTTACAGCACTGCAAGTCATTTTATAGCAGCATTTAAAAAGAAATTTGGCACTACACCTAAGAAATATGTAATGAGTCTTAATAAGTAAGTAGTTTTAAGTTATAATAGACATTCTTTAAATTTTTTAAACAAAAAAAAGTGAAACAATTATCACATAACGATATCGAAAACGAGCAAAAACAGTTTCCAATAACAATTGTTTGTGACGCTATTAGAACCCCAGAAAATATAGGAATGTGTTTTCGAATTTCAGAAAGTTTTGGGGTTCAAAAGATTTACTTCCATGAGAACTCACCTTCCATTGAAAATAAAATCGTTAAGAAAACAGCTAGAAACACAGTAAATCAGATTCAGCACGCTTCTTATAATAATTTTGATGTATTAATTGCGCAACTAAAACAGGAAGGAAACACTATCATAGGAATAGAAATTACTGATAAAAGCATAAATATTCAAGATTTTAATTTTAAAAATCATGGAAAAATAGCATTACTTTTGGGTAGTGAAAGAAACGGAATTAAAAACATACATCTCGTTGATGAAACTGTGGCAATTCCTATGTTTGGCAGAAATTCTAGTATGAATGTAATTCACAGCCTGGCAATTACCCTTTATGAGGTTACCAACCAATTCGTGAAAAATAAAAATTAATTCTGAAACGAGCTCAGAAGAATAAGAATATAAATAGTTACTGAAATAAATTCAGCATATAATGAAAGGAGTTTTATTAGTTAATTTAGGGTCGCCAGCGAGCACATCCACAAAAGATGTTAGAAAATACTTAGACCAATTTTTAATGGATGAGCGTGTTATTGATGCACCATATTGGCTTCGAGCGATACTAGTTCGAGGAATCATTTTAAATACGAGACCAAAAAAATCTGCAAAAGCATACAAAAAAATATGGTGGGATGAAGGTTCTCCATTAATTGTATTATCAGAAAGATTGCATGACAAGGTGCAAGAAAAAACAGAATTACCAGTTGCTTTAGCAATGCGTTATGGCAGCCCTTCTATGAAAGATGGTTTGCAAGAATTGCATGACAAAGGTGTTACAGATGTATTAATCGTTCCTTTATATCCGCAACATGCGATGGCAACAACCGATACAATTTTGGTGTTGGCGGAAGAATTGCGAGAAAAATTTTATCCGCAGATGAAGTTTAAACATATTCCTGCTTTCTATCACAAAAAAGAATATATAAAAGTTTTAGGAGATAGTATCAAAAACTATTTAGAAGGTAAGGAATGGGATAAAATTTTATTTTCTTATCACGGAATTCCAGAAAGACATGTTCGCAAATCTGACATTACAAAAAGTCACTGTAAACCAAACGATAGTGTGAATTTTGAATGTTGTAAAACAGCTTCTCCTGCTCATGAATTTTGTTATAAGCATCAATGTTATGAAACTACAAGGCAAGTTGTAGAGTATTTAGGTATAGAACCGCATCAACACTTTGTTTCTTTTCAATCTAGATTAGCTGGTGACCCATGGTTACAGCCTTACACAGATAAAATACTTGAGAAATACCCAAGTGAAGGTGTAAAAAAATTAGCAGTTGTTACGCCGGCATTTGTATCTGATTGTTTAGAGACTTTAGAAGAAATTGCCATGGAAGGTAAAGAAGAGTTTTTAAAATTTGGTGGAGAAGAATTTCATGCAATTCCGTGCATTAATGACAATGACGATTGGGTAGATGTTTTAGTAAATTGGATTGAAGAATAAGTACTAAATAAAATGATATAATTTTGATGATTCATCAAAACTTATAAGATTTAAGACTTTAAAAATTTGAAACTAAATTTATAAAAAATGGATTTTCTTTATATAAAAGCATTGCATATTATTTTTGTGGTTACTTGGTTTGCTGGTTTATTTTATATTCCGAGGTTGTTTATTTATCAAACAGAAGCTGAAAACAAGTTAGAGCCCGCTAAATCTATTTTGCAAACACAGTTTAAGTTAATGAGCAAACGTTTGTGGTATATTATTACTTGGCCATCTGCAATTTTAGCAAGTATATTTGCTTTTTGGATGTTGTATCAGAGTCCATATTATTTAGAAGAACCATGGATGCTAGTAAAATTGACCTTTGTTTTAGCGTTGTACTTTTATCACGGTTTTTGTCATCATATTTATAAGCAACTTCAAAAAGACATTATTAAATACTCTGCTTTTAAACTAAGAATTTTCAATGAAATTTCTACTATTATTCTTTTTGCTGTAGTCTTTTTAGTAACCCTTAAAGATGAATTTAATTGGATTTGGGGCGTTGTAGGAATTATTCTTTTTGGTCTTTTAATGATGTTAGGAATTAAGCTTTACAAAAAAATGAGAGAGAAAAAATCTTGGGAAAAAAAATAATATTCATTCAGCAGCTTCAATACTCATTCGATTTTAAAAAACGGAAATTGTGATAAAAATTTAACCTTTAATACTCTGTTCAAAAGGAATTCGGTTCACGATAGATCTCCCCAAAGTAACTTCATCTGCATACTCTAATTCATCGCCAACAGAAATTCCACGAGCAATTGTAGAAGTTGTAATGTCGAACTTTTCTATTTGTTTAAAAATATAAAAATTGGTAGTATCGCCCTCCATTGTAGAACTCAAAGCAAAAATCAATTCTTTAATTTCTCCGTTTTCAACCTTATTTACGAGCGATTCTATTTTTAATTCTTGCGGCCCAATGCCTTCTATAGGAGATATTTTTCCACCTAAAACATGATACAAACCCTTAAATTGAGAAGTACTTTCAATTGCCATTACATCTCTAATATCTTCTACTACACAAACAATATCTGAATTTCTTCTCGGGTTCTGACAAATATCACATAACAAAGTGTCCGAAATATTATGACATTTATCACAGGTCTTCACATCGTTTCTTAAATGCAATAAAGCTTCAGACAAATACTTTGTATTCTCTGAAGGTTGCTTTAATAAGTGCAACACCAAACGCAATGCCGTTCGTTTTCCAATTCCTGGCAAACGCGAGACTTCGTTCACAGCATTTTCTAATAATTTCGATGAAAAATCCATAACTGTAAAATTACGAATTTGTAATTAATTACGGAATATAAATTACGAATTACGGTAATGAAAAACGTTTTTAATTTTTAGCATCTAATTATATATACATAATGAATTGTCTATATTCGTAATTCTTAATTAAAAATTCGTAATTCAACTATGAAACCAGCATACATCATCTTATTAATTGTTGCCTATTTCTCTGTTTTAATATTAATTTCTTACCTCACAGGAAAATCTGCAGACAACAAAACATTCTTTAAAGCCAACAATTCTTCCCCCTGGTATTTAGTAGCTTTTGGTATGATTGGTGCTTCACTTTCTGGCGTTACATTTATTTCTGTTCCTGGTTGGGTTGAAGGTCAAAACATGAGTTATTTTCAAATGGTTTTGGGCTATGTTGTGGGTTATGCAGTTATTGGGTTGGTTTTACTACCGTTGTATTACAGGTTAAATCTAACATCAATTTACACGTATTTAGAAGATCGATTTGGAAAATATTCTTACAAAACAGGTGCCTCTTTTTTCTTACTTTCTAGAACTATTGGAGCTGCATTTAGATTGTTTTTAGTAGCAAATGTGTTACAAATTATTTTGTTTGATGCATACGGAATTCCTTTTTGGGTAACGGTTTCCATCACTATTTTATTAATTTGGTTGTATACTTTTAAAGGAGGTATAAAAACAATTGTTTGGACAGACACCCTTCAAACTTTATTTATGTTAATTGCCGTTGGTGTTTGTATTTATACCATTTCAGATGAAATGGAAATTAGCAATATATTCTCATATGTTGCAGAGAGCGAATTATCTAAAACTTTCTTTTTTGATGATGTATATGCAGGAAGTTATTTCTGGAAACGTTTTCTTGCGGGTGCTTTTGTAGCTATAGTTATGACGGGGTTAGACCAAGATATGATGCAAAAAAACCTTACCTGTAGAAATCTAAAAGATGCACAAAAAAATATGTTTTGGTTTACAATTGTTTTAGTAATTGTAAATTTTTTCTTTTTAGCATTAGGAGTTTTATTAACAGACTATGCACAGCAAAACGGTATTGATGCTCATAAAGATCAACTATTCCCTATTATAGCCACTAAAGGAAACTTAGGGTTGGCAACTGCAATCTTCTTTTTATTAGGTTTAATTGCAGCGGCATACTCTAGTGCAGATTCTGCTTTAACTTCTTTAACCACTTCTTTTAGTATTGATATTTTAGAGATTGATAAAAAGAAAGATAAAAATGAACAGGAGAAAACTAGAAAGAAAATTCACATACTTTTCTCTTTTATCTTGATCGCTACAATTCTTGTTTTTAAATATTTTATTGCAGATGAAAGTGTCATTGCAAAAATATTTACGTTTGCCAACTACACCTATGGACCTTTATTAGGTTTGTATGCTTTTGGTTTATTTACTAAATTAAAAGTAAAAGACAAAATGGTACCTTTTATCTGTTTGGCTTCTCCTTTCCTAACCTTCTCAGTAAATTATCTAGCATTAGAATGTATAGGTTTTGATTTTGGTTTTTCACTATTAATTTTAAACGGATTGTTAACCTTTATTGGTTTGTACATCTTTAAAAGAAAATAAAAAAGAGGAATTAGAATCTAAATAGATACCAATTCCTCTTTCAACTTTAGAGTTTTTTTTTATGTAAATCCTTTACAGCTTCATATCTGTACTTTCAAAAATCTTATCAGCAGAGCCTGTAACGAAACCAGAAAACAATTTACCATTAGCCATTTCATGCCTAAAAGCGAACTCATAATAACAAGAAGTTATTTCTTTAGTCGTTTCTTTAAATTCTACTGGTATCCTATCTGCCAAAACACTAGATTGTTCTAAAAACTGAGCCGGTGTACCTTTAATTTCTCCACCAGAAGTATTCATTTTAAATCCATTTACTTTTAAAAATTCATTTACTTCCTGCAAAGAACTAAACGTCTCTAATTTATTTATATCTACTGTAAAATGATTAGAACAGAATCCGTTAACATACAGCCAAGCCGCATATTCTGTTTCTGCTTGTAATTTCTCATATAAATCAAAACTAGGCTGCCCCCACAATCTTCCTTTAAAGACTAACTGACCTGTGTATAATTCACTTTCAGGAATTGCATCAATCATCTTTTTTACTTCTGTTTGTAGTTCACTAGAAAATTCAGCTACTTTTAATTGACTAATAAAAACTCGTGGTACATTTTTATCTGTAGCGTGCTCATAATGTTTTGCATATAGTTTCTTTGCTTCAAAAGTATAGTCTCCACATTCCACATAACCAGCAGCAAGAAAAGGTTTTGCCAACACCTCAATGTTTACACGAGGGTCGTCAAAAGTTCTAAAAGCAACATGGTCATTAAATATTTTGTTTCCTTTACTAATAAATAGCTCATTTATTTTTTGTGCCGATGGCGTTCTTTCTGAATACTCGCTCCATAAAGAATCAAAAATTTCAGTTGTGGTCATTTTAAGTTTAATTTTATTCGGTAAAACTACTTATATTTAATTCAATATAACAATTTACCTGCGTAATAATTATAATTAGAGCACCTTATAACTGTGTAATGCATTACTTTCGTAACGTACAACAACATGACCGTTTCCATTTTTATGCAACGCTTTTTAAAATGATTTTTATTTAGAAAAATAACATGAAAAAAACAATTTCTATTATTGGAGGTGGCCCTACTTCTTTACTTTTGGCTGCTTTTTTAG
>CAJXTJ010000049.1 GCA_913061165.1 uncultured Polaribacter sp. | reverse complement strand
GAACCTGATTTTAATAATTCTGCTACGCTATTTTTTGTCATAATTTATAAGTGTATTGTATTCGAAAATTATCTTTTTATAAAGAGTAAAGATACTTTATTGTTACAAATTAAGCAACCAATGAAAGGGCAATAAAAAGGTACATCCTATTTTATCTTTTCTTCTTTAGTGGGAAAAATTTTCATTTTAGGCTCTTTAAATACCTTTTTATTTGCAATTTTCTTTTCAAAAGTTAATAATAATGAAGGTAATAATAATAAGTTGGAAACCATCGCTAATAATAATGTTACAGAAACGAGACCACCTAAGGCAATTGTTCCACCAAAACTAGAAAGGGTAAAAACTAAAAAACCAAAAAATAACACAATAGAAGTATAAAACATGCTTACACCAGTTTCTCGTAAGGCAGAATAAACAGAGGGTTTAATCTTCCATTTGTTGGCAATAAGTTCTTGTCTATATTTGGCTAAGAAATGAATTGTATCGTCTACGGAAATACCAAAGGCAATACTAAACACTAATATAGTAGATGGTTTTATAGGTATGTTTAAAAAGCCCATTAACCCAGCTGTAATTAGTAATGGTAGTATATTTGGAATCAATGAGATTAAAATCATTTGTGGTGATCTAAACATCCAAGCCATAAAAATGGCAATTAATAGAATGGCTAGCGATAAAGAAATGACTAAGTTTTTAATTAAGTAGTTTGTTCCTTTTATAAAGACCAAGGCCTTACCGGTTAATGATACAGTATATTTATCTGCAGGAAATTCTTTTGCTATTACTGTCTTTAAGCGCTCTTGAATAATATCCATTTTTTCTGTCCCGATATCTTTCATAAAAGTGGTAATTCTAGCATAACGTCCGGTAGAATCTACAAATGTTTTTAGCATTCCGGTATCGCTGCTGGAGTTTTTAGAATATGAAAATATATAACTTTGTTCTTGATTTGTTGGTAATTGGTAGTATTTCGGATTTCCGTTATAATACGCTTGTTTTGAATATTTTACTAAGTTAACTACAGAAATTGGTTTTGATAATTCAGGAAAGCTTTCTATTGTTTCGTTCAGCTCTTCCATCTTTTTTAAAGTGGATAGCTTCATGACACCTTTCTTTTTTTTAGTATCGATTAAAATTTCTAAAGGCATTATTCCTCCAAACTCTTTTTCGAAGAATTTAATATCCTTATAAAAATCAGTGTTTTTAGGCATGTCTTCAATTAAACTTCCAGAAACTGTAATTTTATAAACACCAATAATACTTAATATAATTACTAAAACAGTTGCAAAATATATTGTAATTCTATTGGTTCTCACCATTTTTTCCATCCAATTAACCACATTCTCAATCCATTTTGTTTCTAAATGGCTTAAATGCTTTTTCTTAGGAAGTGGCATGAAACTATAAATGATTGGTATGATTAATAGTGCCAATATAAAAATACTGATAATATTTACTGAAGCTAAAATTCCGAATTCACGCAGTAAATTACTTTTCACAAAAACAAAGGTTGCAAAACCAGATGCAGTTGTAATATTTGTCATTAAAGTTGCATTTCCAATTTTAGAAATTACCCGTTGTAAAGCTTTAGCTTGCTGCCCATGTTTCTTTATTTCTTGTTGATATTTATTAATAAGGAAGACTGCATTTGGTACACCAATAACAATAATTAAAGGTGGTATTAATGCAGATAATACCGTTATTTCATAACGGAATAAACCAATAAAGCCAAAAGCCCAGATAACACCAATTATAACTACTAATAATGTTATGAATGTAGCTCGAAAGGATCTAAAGAAAAAGAAAAATATAAGTGCTGTAATTCCTAATGCACCGCCAACAAACAGCATGATTTCATCTTGAATATTTTGGGCATTTAATGTTCTAATATATGGCATTCCAGAAACGCGCACATCTAAATTAGTTTCTTCTTCGAATTTTTTTATTGCAGGTATTAAAACCTCAAAAATAAAGTCTCTTCTTGCAGGTGTATTTATAATTTCCTTTTTGATGTAAATAGCCGTCTGTAAAGTACCCGTTTCTTTGTTGTAGAGTAAATTATCATAAAAAGGAAGCTTCTCAAAGAGTTCTTTTTTAATTGTATTTACTTCTTCTTTTGTAGTAGGATTTTTGTTGTATAAAGGCTCTAGAACAAACTTTCTCTTTTTTCTGTCTGCTCTTAGCTTTTTTACATCACCAATAGAAATTGTAAAGTCAATTTCTTTTCTTTCATTGAATTGCGCTACTAATTTATTCCAAGCATTAAACTTTATAGGTGTAAAAACAGTTGAATCTTTAACTCCAAGAATAACTAAATTACCTTCTTCTCCAAAAATTTGTAAAAATTTATTGTATTCTATATTGGCTTCATGATCTTCTGGCAGTAAATTTGCTTCAGTATATGAAAATTTCATATACTTTATTTGGGATGCTAATAAACCAGTAATAATTGCAATACTTATTAAAACCAAGTAACGGTTTCTTAAAATAATACCCGCAATTTTTGTCCAAAAACTCATAAAAATAATTTTTGCAAATATAACCAAATTCCAAATGAGTTTTAAGCAAAAAAAAAGGTGTTTTTTAAAAACACCTTTTCTATAATTTGATAGTTTTTTAAACAGTCATAATTTCTTTTTCTTTTACAGAAAGTGTCTCTTCTATAATTTTAACAAAAGAATCTGTAAGCTTTTGCACTTCTGCTTCAGAGTCCTTTTTTAAATCGTCAGAGATATCTGTTTTTTTAATATCAGTATTGGCATCTTTTCTAGCATTTCTAATACCAACTTTTGCGTGTTCAGCTTCAGCTTTTGCTTGCTTTGCTAGCCCAATTCTTCTTTCTTCAGTTAAGGGTGGTACATTAATCATAATAATATCACCGTTGTTCATTGGGTTAAAACCAAGATTTGCAATCATAATTGCTTTTTCAATTGGTTGTAGCATATTTTTTTCCCAGGGTTGTATGGCAATCGTTCTTGGATCTGGCGTTGTAACATTTGCAACTTGCCCTAATGGCGTTTGAGAACCGTAATAATCTACCATTACATTCGCTAACATTGCAGGGGTTGCCTTACCAGCTCTAATAGCTCTTAATTCTTTTTCTAAATGAGCAATAGCGCTAGTCATTGCTTCTTTAGTTGTATCTAATATAAATTCTATTTCTTCGTTCATCTTCTTCTTAATTTAAAGATTCTATTTTATTTGGTGTCAACAATTGTACCTATTTTTTCTCCAGAAACTAATTTTAATAGATTTCCGCTTGTATTCATATCAAATACAATAATGGGTAATTTATTTTCTTCACTTAACGTGAATGCAGTCATATCCATTACTTTTAAACCTTTTTCTATTACTTCTTTAAATGTAATAGTTTCATACTTCACAGCACTTTTGTCTTTCTCAGGATCTACGTTATAAATTCCATCTACACGAGTTCCTTTTAAGATAGCGTCTGCATGTACTTCTATCGCTCGCAGAACAGCAGCTGTATCTGTAGTGAAATAAGGGTTTCCTGTTCCAGCTCCAAAAATAACAACGCGTCCTTTTTCTAAATGTCTTATTGCTTTTCTTTTAATATAAGGCTCTGCAACTTCTTTAATCTCTAAGGCTGTTTGAAGTCTTGTATGAACATCTTCGTCTTCTAAGGCGCTCTGTAGAGCTAAACCATTTATACAGGTAGCTAACATACCCATATGATCTCCTTGCACACGATCCATTCCATTGGCGGCACCAGCAACACCTCTAAATATATTTCCACCACCAATAACAATAGCAACTTCGATACCTTTTTCTACGACTTCTTTTATTTCTTTTGCATATTCAGCAAGTCGTTTAGGATCAATTCCATATGGTCTATCGCCCATTAAGGCTTCTCCGCTTAATTTTAAAAGAATTCTTTTGTATTGCATAGTTTATTTTCTGAGTTGTGCAAAATTACGTTTTTTTTTTGATTATCTTTTTTTTGAACAAAAAAAACCTCGTTTTCATATTATTTGAAAACGAGGTTTGTAACTATAATTTTTTAGAATTTCTTTAACCTAAAGTAACCCTTTTAAAGCCACTAACTTCAACATCACCAAATGTTGTAACATATTGTGCAACGTTTTTCTTCTCATCTTTAATAAAAGATTGATCTAAAAGACACTGTTCCATGTCTAAAGTTGTGTTATCTGCAATAAATCTTTCCATTTTTCCTGGTAAGATTCTATCCCAAATTTGTTCTGGTTTGCCCTCTGCTTTTAATTCTGCTTTTGCAGCATCTTCAGCTTCGGCTAAAATAGCGTCAGATAATTGAGACATAGAAATATATTGAGGAATGTTTTTCAATGTTTTCCCTAATCTACCGAGTTCTATATTATCTTTTTCTATTACTGCAATTCTCGCTTCAGTTTCTGCGGTAACAAATGCAGCATCAAAATCTTTATAAGACAATGTAGTTGCACCCATAGAAGCAACTTGCATTGCAACATCTTTCGCTAAAACTTCAGCATTATCTACTGCAGTAGATAAACCAACAAGAGCAGCAATTTTACCAATGTGAGTGTATGCACCAACGTAGGCAGCTTCAATTTTATCGAAAGCAGTTATCTCTAACTTTTCTCCAATAACACCAGTTTGCTCAATTAATTTTTCTGCAACAGTCATACCGCCAAAATCTGCAGCTAAGAAAGCTTCTTTATCTACAACGTTTAATGCGATGTCTGCAAATTGACCACCTAAAGCTACAAAAGATTCATTTTTACCAACAAAATCAGTTTCACAAGCTAAAACGATAGCTACGCCTTCTGTCTTTGATTCATTAATTCTTGTTACTGCAACTCCTTCTGTAGAATCTCTATCAGCTCTTTTTGCAGCAATTTTCTGACCTTTTTTACGTAAAACGTTTATAGCTTCATCGAAGTTGTTTTCTGCCTCTACTAATGCCTTTTTACAGTCCATCATTCCAGCTCCAGTTGCTTCCCTTAATTTTTTAACATCAGCAGCACTTACTTTTACCATGTCACTTATTTTTTGTTTAGAAACCTAGGTTTCTAAATTGTTCTTAAATTATTTTTTTTCTTCAGCAGGCGTTTCAGCAACATCAGCTTTCTTTTTTGCTTTTTTAGGAGCTTTTGCTTTTGGAGCTTCTTCCTTTGCAGGAGTTTCTACTTTTGCTTCTTCAACTACAGGGGCTGCAACTTCCGCTTTAGGAGCTTCTACTTTAACTTCTTCCTTTTTTGGAGCTTCTTTTACTTTCTCTTTGTCTGCTTTTCTTTCAGATAAACCGTCTGCAATTGCACCAGTAACAAAAGATAATACTACATTAATAGATTTTGAAGCATCATCATTTGCAGGAATTACGTAGTCTACTTGTCTTGGATCAGAGTTTGTATCTACCATTGCAAAAATTGGAATATTTAATTTTTGAGCTTCTGCTACAGCAATATGTTCTTTTTTGATATCAACTACAAATAAGGCACCAGGTAAACGAGTCATATCAGAAATAGAACCTAAATTCTTTTCTAATTTCTCTCTCTGACGATTGATTTGTAATTTTTCTCTTTTAGATAATGCATCAAAAGAACCATCTGTCTTCATTCTATCAATTATAGCCATTTTCTTTACAGCTTTTCTAATAGTAACAAAGTTTGTTAACATTCCACCAGGCCATCTTTCAGTAATATAAGGCATGCTTATAGCTTTCGCTTTTTCAGCAACAATATCTTTAGCTTGCTTTTTTGTAGCTACAAATAAAATCTTACGTCCAGAGTTTGCAATCTTTTTTAAAGCTTCTGAAGTTTCTTCTATTTTTGCTGCAGTTTTATACAAATCGATAATGTGAACACCGTTTCTTTCTGTATAAATGTATGGAGCCATGTTAGGGTTCCATTTTCTAGTAAGGTGTCCAAAATGCACACCATTGTCTAATAATTCTTGAATATTTACGTTTGCCATTTTTTAAATGTGTTTACTTTCTGTTTTGAAATCAATATATAAGTAGTCTTTTAGGAGTCTTATATATTTAGATGCTAAACTGTTTAATATTAATTGTGTGTAATAATAACAGTTCTCGAAATAATAGAATACAGAATAAATTCTGCGTTTAATATTAACGTTTCGAGAATTGGAATTTTTTACGTGCTTTCTTCTGACCAAATTTCTTACGTTCTACCATTCTTGGATCACGCGTTAATAAACCTTCTGGTTTCAAGATTAGTCTATGGTCTGCATCAATATGAACTAATGCTCTAGTTATTGCTAAACGAATCGCTTCAGCTTGTCCTGTAATTCCACCACCATAAACATTAACTTTAATGTCATAAGACTCTAAGTTTTCTGTTAACATTAATGGTTGTTGTACTTTATATTGTAAGGTACCTGTTGTAAAATAACTCTTGTAGTCTTTTTTATTTACAGTAATGTTCCCTTTACCTTCTGAAAGATAAATACGAGCAACTGCTGTTTTTCTTCTACCAATTTTGTGTACTATATCCATTATAAAAGATCGTTAAGGTTAATAGCTTTAGGTTCTTGACCTGCTTGTTTGTGCTCAGTACCTGCATAAACATACAAGTTTCTGAATAACGCTGCTCCCAAAATATTTTTTGGTAACATTCCTTTTACTGCTTTTTCGACTAATCTTGTAGGATCTTTCTCAAACATTTCTGTTGCAGTTAATGATCTTTGTCCACCTGGATAACCCGTATGACGGATGTAAGATTTCTCTTTCCATTTGTTTCCAGATAATACAATTTTTTCTGCGTTGATGATAACCACGTTGTCTCCACAATCTACGTGAGGAGTAAAGTTTGGTTTGTACTTACCTCTAATTAGCTTTGCTACTATAGAAGATAGACGACCCAACGTTTGCCCGTCCGCATCAACTAAAACCCACTCCTTGTTTACGGTAGCTTTGTTTGCTGATACTGTTTTGTAACTTAATGTGTTCATAATTACACTATTAGTTTTTGTAAATTAAAATAATTCATTTTCCTTAAAAAAGGAGTGCAAATATAGTGCTATTTATTTGATTGACAAATAGTGTTTTAGGATATTTTTTGAACTTTTTAGTCCGAATAAAATGCGTGTTAAAATTAACAATATCTTGTGCACTCTTTAAGAGATTAGATAGGTTTTTTTTAAGCTCATTTCCTCCTTCAATTTGTTTTTTTCTAGGGATAAAATTTTTACTTATTCGTTTTTACAGACAGCCATTTATTTCTAAAGGAAGGTACTCGGATTTTAATTTTGTATATAATCCTACAGCAAGTTCTTTTAATAAGCGTGTTACTTTATATGATGAAAATCAAATTTCTTATACAAACAACCCGATTACTATCGATTTGAATACTGATGGAAAATTAGATTATGATTTTCCAAACGGCGGCTATTTAGTAGACCATAATATGAATTGAAATTTAGATTATGCTTTTAAAAAACCAGATTTTTATTTTGTGCAATTGCAAACAAATTTAGTGGTACGTTAGGAATACATTCCAAGTTCTGAGTTGTTCTTTGTTTAGGTACGAGGTTCTGCTGGTTTACAATATTTTAATAATTATCTTACAGATAGTGTTCGTAATCAGGTTTTTGATATTCCTGCCAGTGCTACTTTTTTAATAAAAGCAACCTATCTTTTTGTATGGTAATTTACTTGAATGTTGCGCGTTGTAGTCTATCATTTATAGACTTACCTAGGCCAAATTCAGAAAAACGTTCTGCAATGATAATATCTAGATTTTTAGTATCTAGCTCATGCATTGCGGCATACAAATTAGCAGCAGCTTCTTGCAAAGAGCCGTTTTTAGATAAGATTATTTCAGTAATATTTTCGTTATTTAAAGAAGATTTAAATACTAAAACTCCCATCTTTTTTTCTGTATTTTTTTCTACTTCAGCAGCAACATCATCAACTAAAAAAGTACTTGTTTTAGGGGCATAATGTCTTGCCAACATTCCTGGGGCATCTGGTTTTTCTTCTTTTTTGTTTTTGATAGAAATCGCACCAACGACAGCTTCAATTTCTTCTAAGGGTAAAGCACCTAATCTGTAAATAACAGGTTCTTCATTTTCAAAACCAATAATAGTAGACTCAATTCCGTTTACACAAGAACCACCGTCTAAAACCATCTTTATGCTATTCTTAAAATAATTTTCTACGTGTGCTGGTTTTGTAGGGCTAATGCTTCCAAAAGGATTTGCACTTGGCGCCGCTATAGGAAAGGGTAATTTTTTTAATAGCTCTAATGTTATAGGGTGATTTGGCACACGAACCGCAACCGTGTCTTTTCCTGCCGTAATAATATCAGGAATAGTTTTGCTCTTTTTTAAAACCAACGTCAGAGAACCCGGCCAAAAAGCAGCAGCTAATAATTTTGCTTTTTCAGGAACATGCGTTACAATATCACTTAAAGAAGCTATAGAAGGAATGTGCACAATTAAAGGATTAAAAAATGGACGTTTCTTTGTAGAGAAAATACTTTTAATTGCTTTTTCGCTAAAAATATTTCCTGCCAAACCATAAACCGTCTCCGTTGGTATTGCCACCAACTGGTCTTCGGTTAATAATTGTACTGCCTTTTGTATGTCTTTAGAAATGATGCTCATAGATGATTGCAAAATTACATATTAATTTCATTATTTGTAATTTTCGAGAAGAAACTTAAAACGGAATAGTTATTGCTAGGTTTAGAAATATAAAAACTACCCATGAAAAGAATAGTACTTGCCTTAATTGCTGTTTTGATTTATCAATATTCTAGCTCTCAAGAAAAATTAGGAAGACCTTTTTTTACAGGAGATATAAATTTTACTCTAGGTATTAATGAAAATTATCAAATTGGACCGGATGATGATAACGGACCTTTAATTGTGCCATCGGCATTTTTTTTTAGAGTTGGATTTGGTTATGAGTTCAAAAAAAGGATAGCAGTAGCTTTTAACTCTGGGTATGATTTGCATTGGAATTATGACATCAAGGCTTTTCCGACCTACGGTAGTTTAAAATATAATATCACAGAAAAAGACAATAGTGCCCATTTTGTTGAAGTTAGATATGGTAAGATGTGGACACCCTCATCTAATTATCCCGATGGAAATTATTACGGAATTGGTTTAGGAATTCAGGCAGGGGGAGAAGAAAGGTGGAACACCACTTTTAGAATCGATTTTCACAGAAAAGGGATCATTGGTTTTAAAAACAATAGATTAGACAGCGTTTCTTTTGGGTTTGGATTTTCCTTTTTTTAACTGAAGTTTAAATAGTTTTTTCAGGCAGTGGGTTTGCTTCGTATTTATTATGAATGGTTATGATTGCCAAACCGAAGAGCACAGCCACAACAATTAAAATTGTACTAATTAAACCACTTACTCCAAAAGACATTCGTATTAAAATTGTTGAAATAACAAAACCAGAGTTTCTAATAATCTTATGAAACTGATCTGTGTAAAAAAATGAAAATAAAAGCAGTACCACATCCACTAAAATTAAGACTGTAAAAAACTCATCAAAAAATAGGTTATTAATGCTCTCAAATGTGGGCAATTTGTTAGAGAAGATATAAATTCCTGCAGACCAATCTACAAGTGTATATACCGCAATAATAAAAAATAACGGAAGTAAGACAATAGCTATTATTTTTTTGTTTTTCACAAATTTATCAACCATTGGCTGAATAGCTCCCTGTAATATTATTTGTTTTGTTTTCTGTTTTTGAAATAAAAAGATTAAATAAAATAACAAAATAGAGGCAATTAGATCATAGGTGAATTGTAAATCACCTTTAATTTCGAACCAGTTTTCTGTAAGCTCTAAGGCTGATAAATCTTTAAATAATTTACGAATAATAATTAGGGTTATAATTTCATACTGCTTGGTTATATAAGTTGTAAAAGACCTTGGTAAATAATAAATTAGAAGATAAACCTCGTAAATTAGAATAAAAGAAAAAGGCGTGTATGCAGCAGAAATTGGGTTTTTTAAAAGCTCTGAGTTTGAAGGATAATCTATAAAATTAAATTTCATTAAATAAATAACTCCCAAATGAATAAAAAAACTAATAAGTGCTAATTTAAGAATTACCTTCTCTGTTTTTCCACGGGTACTGTCTGAAAGAAGCTTGTTAAATATAAAAGGCACTATTTCTTTTCTCTGAATCATGTTAAAATATTTTACACAAATTGTTATAAAATAGGCATGCGCTTAAGTATGCTTGCTTAAAAATTAAATATAAAGATACATTAATTTAGAAACAAACTAAATTGAAGTAAAAGAAAAAGCAGTATTTTTATACTATCTATTACGCAACAGCACTAGCACTTGGGGAAAATAGTAAATCTGTAGGATTGTCAATATCGTATAGATATTGAAAGCTTCTGGATTCTTTTTTGCAAAATGGTTCTAGTAGTTTTAGCATATTTTTAAAACCAGATAAGGTTAAAACACAAAAGAAAGTTTCGTTGTCTTTTGTAATAATTCCTTCATCAGACTTAAACAACCCAAAAATTAAATTGCAATTACGTGGCGTAATAAAATCGACTTCAGACAAGTCTAGTTTTAGTTTTTTATCAATAATTTTTTCCTTTAATAAAGTTCTAAATTGAATGGCTTCTGCTTTGTTAAAGTTGTACAATCGAACAACATTTTCGCCAAGGCCATTTACATTTTCTATATAATCTAATTCCATTTATTCTAGTGTGCTTGTAACCAGTTTTCTCCAATCCCAACTTCAACATCTAATGGTACACTCATTTTAAAAGCATTTTCCATTTCGTATTTTATAATAGGCTTAATAATTTCTAATTCTTCTTTATGTGCATCAAAAACCAACTCATCATGCACTTGCAATAACATTTTAGACTTAAAACCTTCTTTCTTAAAACGATTGTGAATGTTGATCATTGCTAGTTTTATAATATCTGCAGCAGAACCTTGTATGGGTGCATTTACAGCATTTCTTTCTGCACCACTTCTAACCATTGCATTTCTAGAATTGATGTCTTTTAAATATCTACGTCTGTTTAAAACCGTTTCTACGTAACCATTTTCTCTTGCAAAATCTACTTGTGCAGACATGTATGCTTTCAACTTCGGATAGGTTTCATAATACGTATCAATCAATTCTTTAGCTTCGCTTCTAGATAAGTCTGTTTGATTGCTCAATCCAAATGCAGAAACACCATACACAATTCCGAAGTTTACCGTTTTAGCGTTACTTCTTTGTTCACGAGTCACTTCCTCTAAAGGAACATTAAAAACTTTTGCAGCGGTAGATGCATGAATATCTTCACCGTTTTTAAAAGCTTCCATCATGTTTTCTTCTTCACTTAAAGCAGCAATAATTCTTAATTCTATTTGAGAATAATCGGCTGCTAATAACACATGGTTTTCATCTCTTGGAATAAATGATTTACGAACTTCTTTACCGCGTTCTGTTCTAATAGGTATGTTCTGTAAATTAGGATTGTTAGAACTTAACCTACCTGTTGCTGCAACTGCTTGCATATATTGTGTATGAATTCTTCCTGTTTTAGGATTCACTTCGTTAGGCAAGGCATCTACATACGTACTTTGTAATTTTTTATATTGTCTGTATTCTTGAATATTTCTAATAATTTCATGCTCTTTTGCTAAGAAAGATAAAATATCTTCTCCAGTGGCATATTGACCAGTTTTCGTCTTTTTAGGTTTCTTTACCAATTCCATTTTTTCGAACAAAACAATCCCTAATTGTTTTGGTGAAGCAATATTAAACTCTTCTCCCGCTTGCTCGTAAATATTTTTTTCTAAACGATTAATGTCCTCTGTCAAAGTAACAGAAAGCTTATTTAGAAAATCAATATTGATATTGATCCCTTCAATTTCCATGGCTGTTAAAACCGAAACTAACGGCAATTCAATGTCATTAAAAAGTTTGGTTACATTTCCACTCTCTAACTCACCTGTGAAAAGTTGTTTTAATTGAAAGGTAATATCTGCATCTTCAACTGCATATTCTGTTTGCTCTGCAATAGGAACTGTGCGCATAGAAAGCTGATTCTTTCCTTTTTTACCAATAAGATCTGTAATAGATACTGGCTGATAATTTAAGTAGGTTTCTGCTAATATATCCATGTTATGACGCATGTCTGGATTGATTAAGTAATGGGCAATCATCGTATCAAATAATTTTCCTTTTACGGGTATTTCGTAATTTGATAAGACTTTAATATCATACTTTAAATTATGCCCAATTTTTTCTATGTTACTTTCAAAAAACGGTCTAAATTCTTCTAATAGCGCTTTTGTTTCTGCGAGGTCTTCAGGAAACGAAACATAATATCCTTTGCCAATTTCGTAAGAAAAAGCAATTCCTATCAACTCAACTTCTAAGGCTTTTAGACCTGTGGTTTCCGTATCAAAACAAACAGAAGTTTGTTCCATTAATTTTTTAAGTAGTAATTTTCTCGAGAAAGGAGAATCTACATGTTGGTAAAAATGATTTGTGTTGGCAATGGTTTTAAATCCAGATGCAACCTCTTCCTCAGAAATACTTCCAGTTCCAGGAGCAGCAAATAAATCGAATTGGCCTTCAGTACTTGGTGCTGCTTTTTTAGCTGTTTCAGATGTCTTTTCTTTCGAAGTGCTTTCTGCAGAGTTTACTTTAGTTGCACTCTCAACAGCAAAAGTTTTTGTGAAATTGGTTAATAAATTTCTAAATTCTAATTCGCTAAAAAGTGCTGTTACTTTCTCTATATCTGGTTGGTCTAGTTCAAAATCTTTCGCGTTAAAAGTAACGGGAACATCTAGCATAATGGTTGCTAATTTCTTAGAAAGCAAGCCTAAATCTTTGGCAGCTTCTACTTTCTCTTTCATTTTTCCTTTGAGCTCATGGGTATTTGCTAACAGGTTTTCCATAGAGCCATAAGCAGCTAAAAACTTCTTTGCTGTTTTTTCTCCAACGCCAGGTAAACCAGGAATATTATCGGCAGAGTCGCCCATCATTCCTAAAAAATCAATCACTTGTAAAGGGTCTGTTACTCCAAATTTTTCTTGTACTTCTGGCACTCCCCAGATATCATAACCACCGCCAAAACGAGGTTTGTACATGAAAATATTCTCAGAAACAAGTTGTGCAAAATCCTTATCTGGTGTTACCATAAAAGTTTTATAGCCTTCTTTTTCTGCTTGTTTAGAAAGGGTTCCAATAACATCATCTGCTTCAAAACCTGCTTTTACCATAATAGGTATGTGCATCGCTTTTAAAATTTCTTGAATATAAGGCACTGCAATTTTAATAGCTTCTGGTGTTTCATCTCTATTTGCTTTATAGGCTTCAAACATTTCTACGCGGTCTACACTTCCGCCTTTGTCAAAACAAACTGCTAAATGATCTGGTCTTTCTCGTTTAATTACATCTAAAAGCGAGTTCATGAAACCCATAATTGCAGAGGTATCTAAGCCTTTAGAGTTAATCTGTGGATTCTTAATAAAAGCATAATATCCTCTAAAAATCAATGCAAAAGCATCAACTAAAAAAACTCTTTTTTGATCTGACATATTCGTTTTGTAATCTATTTATGGATGATTTTTTTAAAGAATGAGTGAAAACTATGCAACACTGCAGACGCTGCAGTAAAGCTACAAAACTTTAACATGCTATTAAAATTCAATCGGAATTATAACAGTTATCTTTGATAAATTTTTTAAAATAGAATTGTTTTATGAAGACAGCAATTAGTCTAATTATCTTATTTGTCATTATCGTTTTGTTAGAAGTATATGCGTTTCAGGCTATAAAGACCATTACTAAAAGCAAAGTTATTCGATATTCTTGGCTATTTGTTAGTATTGCCGTCTATGCAAATTTTGCATATGTTGCTTTAACGTATGATAGAACCCAGGGGCAAACGCCACAATTTCAAATGGCAATGGGTATTTTACTAACAGTTTTAATACCGAAATTGGTAGTACTTATTTTTATGTTTGGTGAAGATATTTATAGATGGATCTTAAAATTAATTTCAGCAGTTACCTCAGGAAATACAATGCCTTTAGCAGGTAGAAGAAAGTTTATTTCTCAAATAAGTTTAGGTTTGGCGGCAATACCATTTGTGTCTTTTATCTATGGGATTGTGCAAGGAAAATACAATTATAAAGCTGTCTCTTATACACATCTGACGCTGCCGACGACTCCTTACGTGTAGA
>CAJXTJ010000048.1 GCA_913061165.1 uncultured Polaribacter sp. | reverse complement strand
GTCTCGTGGGCTCGGAGATGTGTATAAGAGACAGAAATAGATCTATTCTTATAGTTGCTTATGTGTTGGTTGTAAATATTATAAATCGTATTATTTGTACTTGATTTTATCACATTTCCAATAGGGCTTGGGGATAATATATTAGATTTTCGTAATTGTTTAGTGATCTTTTTATTTTGAGATGAAGCAATAATAACATCAGTTACAAATCTAGCACAGTTATTTCCGTGCTTTATAAAAGCCCCATAAGGCTGCTCTTTTTTATCAATTATTTGATGAATAAATTTTTGTGCTTTGTCGAAATCTATTTCTTCGTGAACGCTGGCAATAAGCCTACCATTTCCGTGTGTTTTTTTAGGGTTGCGCTCTATGTAAAGTAAAATTTCTTCTATATTAGAAAGTTTATTATTTTTAAATTTTGCTAGAATAGAGATTTCGACTTCGGGATCTGTTTCCTTAGAGCGTGCTCGACCATTTCCATAAGTTGTAATATACCTCCCAAAGTCATAATAATTTATGTCCGATTTATTATTTTGAATTAATAATAAGGCCGCGTGTCCGGCCTGGACTGCATGCTCTCCACCAACTCCAATTTTAGGCCAAAAGTTACTTAATCTCTCCCAGTAAGCAGGCCTTACAATGGTGTCTGGATATGCTAGAATTATAATAATTCCATTAGAATTCATCATTCTGCTAGTTATTAAAAATAGCGTTTAATAAAATTTTAAAGGTTTTAAACGCAAAGAATATAGTGAAGATAGTTAACACAGCGGCTGCTCCTAAAATAAAATAAGAGAACACTTCTTTAGGTGTATTTTCAAATTTTTTCAAAGCTTTAAAACCGACAGTAAGTGAAATAGGTGAAGCAATAAATAAGAGTAATAAAACAGCTAAATGTTTTAGACCTTTTCCAAGTAAATTTATATTAGTGCTCATTTCTTGTAGTTTTTAATTGAATTTCTAACATTACCATATTTCTTTAATAATTGGGCTGCTTCACTTTGGTCGATATTTAATTCTTTTGCTAACATTTTTTGTCCTCTTTCTACTAATTTATTGTTAGACAATTGCATGTCTACCATTTTATTACCTTTTACTTTACCCAAACGAATCATTGTTGCTGTAGAAATCATATTCAATACCAATTTCTGTGCAGTTCCTGCTTTCATTCTAGAACTTCCTGTTATAAATTCTGATCCTACAACTACTTCTATTGGAAATTGAGAAACAGTTGCCAAAGGACTGTTTTTATTACAAGCAATACAACCCGTTATAATATTGTTTTCATTGCATTTTTTTATTGCTGAAATAACGTAAGGTGTGGTGCCTGATGCTGCAATACCAATAACAACATCTTTGTCAGATACCTGATGCGCTTGTAAATCTAACCAACCTTGTGTTTTAGAATCTTCTGCAAATTCAACAGCTTTTCTAATGGCAATCTCTCCACCTGCAATAATACCTATTACAAGTTCATATGAAACCCCAAAAGTGGGTGGGCATTCAGAGGCATCTACAACACCTAATCTACCTGAAGTTCCTGCTCCAATATAAAATAATCTACCGCCATTTTTTAGTTTTTCAACAATTTGTTCGGTTAAAGCAGCTATTTGTTGCAAAGATTCGCCAACTGCTAGAGGTACCGTTTTATCTTCATTATTAATATTACTTAATAAATCTGATACAGACATCTTCTCTAGATGGTTGTATTTGGAGTCTTGTTCTGTAGTTTTTATAAAAGTCATCATTCAAAAATACTATTTTTTTGTATTCTGGAATGATGATTTAAAGTGAAGTTTTAGTTTTTTTCAACTAAATCTAAGTTAATGGTATCTGTTTCTGAAATATGAAAATAACCTAAAGGAAAATTGGCTTCATTTGTTGTGTTAATTATATTGCCTAGTAATGACGATGGTACCGATTGAAAAGGTCCACCACCACTTGTACCACTTTGGTTTTGAAGTATTCTAAAGTATGTAAAATAATCTTTTGTTATACCAGACATTGTTACTGTTACATTTTTAGGTACTTCTATTTCTTCTTCCTGATAAAAGAAAGAGAAATTGTAATTTGTGCCATTGAAGAAACGATCCTCTAGTGGCAAAAATAAGTTATTTGTAAAATTGAATAAATAGTAGTTTTCATTATCCGCATTGTCTTTAAAAGCCACCTTTACTTCAATTTCTTTTCCAGAGAATAAGGTTTCATCTCCTTGAATAGCGCTATCAATCTGGGTAGATTTTACTTTAGTCGCATTTCCTTTATATATTTCACTCTTGTAAATTACGGTCAATTCATATTCAATAGCATTTTTTGGAATGAAATTAATTATTGGTGTGAAGTTACCGTTTAAATTTACATCCGAAAAGTTAATAACAGCGTTGTCTGCTGTATTGGTTAAAAAGACAATGGCATCGGATACCGTTGGTATGGTGTCATCAAAATAATCTGTAGATAATTTTAATTTTACAACCACATTAGCTTTGACAGGAGATTCATTAAACAGCACTTCAAAAGAAGCGTCAATAATTAACTTGGGTTCAATTGTAGGAACATCTATATCTACTACTTTCTCACAATTAGAGAAAAGTAATACCGTTAAGATAGTGTGTATATATATCTTTTTCATGTTCTAAAATTTAAAATTGTAGGTTACAGAGGGCACAACACCGAATATAGAAGTTTGCACGGCCTCATTTCTAAGAGTTTCTGTGTTTTGTCTAAAAGCTAATGAAGCGGCATTTTGTCTTCCGTATACGTTATAAATACCAAAGACCCATTCGCCTTGCCAAGTTCTATTTTTGTTTTTTTCAGGAGTTAATGTCGCAGAAATATCAAATCTATGATATGCTGGAAGTCTGTTTGCATTTCTTCTATTAGCGTCATATACTGGTACGTTTAGACCTTGATATTCGTACTGGTTAACAGGATAATTTGCAGGCTGCCCGGTTTGAAAAACAAAGTTAGAATTGAATTTCCATTTTTCATTGAATTGATAACTTGCATTTATAGAAAAGTCATGTGTTTTATCAAAAGGCGTGCTATACCAGCTACTATTATTAATTCCTGGTTCGTTTTTAGTTCTTCCTTCGGTTAATTGTTCAGATCTTGAAAGGGTATAGGCAATCCAGCCTTGAAAACTCCCTTCATTCTTTTTGAATAGCACCTCTAAACCGTAAGCTCTTGCTTTTCCGTTTAAAATTACCGTTTCAATTTCGTTGTTTGCAACTAAGTTTGCACCATTTATATAGTCTATTCTGTTTTGAATATCTTTATAAAACACTTCAGTCTCTAAAGTATACACTCCTTCCTTAAAACGCTTGAAATAACCAATAGCATATTGATCTAACAATTGAGGTTTTATATATTTACCACTTGGTGCCCAAATATCTAAAGGGGTAGGAGATGCTGTGTTAGAGAGTAAATGTAAATATTGGACCATTCTATTGTAACTAGCTTTTATAGACGTGTTGTCGTCATATTTATAAGACATAGACACCCTTGGTTCAAAGTTGTTAAAACTAGAAATGACATCACTTCTTTTAAAACTATCTGTTCCTGTGGCTTCAGCAGATTCATATTTTTTAGACTCTGAATTATAAATTACGGCTTCATTATTTGCATAGGTGTTTAGCTCATCTTGCCCTAAACGTGTAAAATGGCTAAAGCGAATACCATATTGTAATCTAAAAGTATCATTTACTTTATGTTCCGCATCGATATAGGCTGCAAATTCATTGGCATATTTGTCAATTAGTTTTTCCGAAACAATACCAGAATCTGCTCTATTAGGTCTTATTTTCCCTGGATTAAATTTGATATAAATATTATTAATACCATAACTTAATTTTACTTTTTCACTTATATAATGATTAAAATCATATTTAAGATTGTAGTTAGTAATTCCAGAATCCCATTCAAAACCAACAAAATCTAATATTAATCCATAGAAATAATCTGAGTATATTAAAGATAGGTTTGAGAATAGCTTGTCTGTAAACAGATGATTCCAACGCAAGTTTAGAACAGTGTTACCGTAATTATTTACGAAGTTGTCGCTAATACCAAATACATCTTTACCAAAGTATGCAGATAGAAATACATTGTTCTGATCATTAAACCGATAATTTATTTTAGTATTTAAATCGTAAAAATATGCTTTGTTATCGTTATCAAAAAGAGGTAAAAATAAATGTGCGTAGGAAGATCTACCACCAATTAAAAAAGAACTTTTTTCTTTTTCTAGAGGCCCTTCAATTAATAATCTAGATGAAACAAGGCCAATACCGCCGGTAACATTAAAATCTTTACTATTTCCTTCTTTTTGGTAAATATCTAATACAGAAGATAATCTTCCGCCATATTTTGCAGGAATACCTCCTTTGTATAATTTTACATTTTTAATTACGTCAGGATTAAATACAGAGAAAAAACCAAATAAATGAGATGAATTAAAAACAATCGCTTCATCTAATAAAATTAAGTTTTGGTCTGCAGCACCTCCTCTTACATTAAACCCAGATGCACCTTCTCCGGCACTTGTAACTCCTGGCAATAGAATTAAAGATTTTATAATATCTGCTTCTCCTAAAACCACAGGAATTTGTTTAATAGAAGAAGAAGTTAAATTATTAACACTCATTTGAGGTGTTTTTAAATTCAATTTTTCAATATTACTTTCTATAATAATTTCATTTAAATTTTCAGAATCTTCCTTAAGTTTAAAGTTTTTTGTAGTTTTTTTTGAAAGAGAGATGTTCTCTATTAGGGTAGTATATCCTAAATAGCTAATTTGTAAATTATAATTTCCATTTGGTATTGTAATCGAGTAGAACCCGTATTCATTCGTGCTAGTTCCAGCTTTTAATTCTGGGAAATAAATAGATACTCCAATTAAAGTTTCATTATTTAAATCATCGTAGATGGTTCCACTAAGTGTAATTTTTTCTTGGCTGAGGGTTATAAAGCTCATTAGGAAAAAGAGGAAAAAAATTTTTTTAGAATGCAGCATTTTTTTTGTTTAATTATTAGTTACAGAACTACAACAAAAATACAATTCTAAAATGATATGAAAATGTTAAAACAAATAAATTACTATTGCTTGAGATTAGGAAAGGCCGATATTTAAAATATCGACCTTTGTTTAATTTTATAAAATTTTAAGACCTTAAATAGTATCTAAAATACTATTTAAGGTCTTGTTAGGTCTCATTGCACTGTTTGCTAAATCTTCATTTGGTAGGTAGTATCCTGCAATATTATTTACATTACCTTGAGATTCATTCAATTCTGCAACAATCTTATTTTCATTAAGTTTTAAGTCATTTGATACCTTAGAAAAAGCAGCTTTTAATGCTGCATCTTTGTCTTGGTTAGCCAAGCCTTCTGCCCAATACATTGCCAAATATAAATGACTACCTCTATTGTCTAACTTACCAACTTTTCTAGAAGGAGACTTATCGTTTTCTAAGAATTTATCTGTGGCATTATCTAAAGTTTCACCTAAAATTAAAGCTTTAGCATTGTTGTTAGAAGTTCCTAAGTGTTCTAGAGAAACAGCTAAAGCTAAAAACTCTCCCAAAGAATCCCAACGTAAATGGTTTTCTTCTAAGAATTGTTGAACATGCTTCGGAGCAGAGCCACCAGCACCTGTTTCAAATAAACCACCACCATTCATTAAAGGAACAATAGAGAGCATTTTTGCGGAAGTACCAACTTCTAAAATCGGAAATAAATCTGTGAGATAATCTCTTAAAACATTTCCAGAAACCGAAATAGTATCCTCTCCTTTTACAATTCTTTTGAGGGTGAAATCAGTTGCATCAACTGGAGATAAAATACGAATATCCAATCCTGCAGTATCATGATTTAATAAATATAAATTTACTTTTTTAATGATTTCTAAATCATGAGCTCTGTTTTCATCTAACCAGAAAACAGCAGGTGTGTTTGAGGCCCTTGCTCTAGTTACAGCTAGTTTTACCCAATCTTGTATTGGTAAATCTTTTGTTTGACACATTCTCCAAATATCCCCTTCTTCAACTGAATGCTCAATAATTGTTTCGCCATTTGCAGCTAATACAATAACTTTTCCAGCTGTAGTAATTTCAAATGTTTTATCGTGTGAGCCATATTCTTCTGCCTTTTGTGCCATTAAGCCAACATTAGGAACAGTTCCCATAGTTGTTGGATCGAAAGCACCATTTTTTTTACAAAAATCTATAGTTGCACTATAAATTCCTGCATAAGAGCTATCAGGAATAATGGCTTTTGTATCGTGTAAATTACCTTTAGAATTATACATTTGTCCAGAAGTTCTAATCATAGCCGGCATAGATGCATCTATAATTACATCGGAAGGAACATGTAAATTGGTGATTCCTTTCTCTGAATTTACCATTGCCAACTCAGGACCGTTATCTATAGCATATTGAATATCTGCTTTAATTTCATCACTTTTTTCTTTTGGCAACTCGTTTAATTTTCCTAAAAGATTTCCTAAACCGTTGTTTACATCGGCACCAATTTCCTTAAAAGTTTTTCCATGCTTTTTAAATAAGTCTGCAAAAAACACTCTAACTGCGTGACCGAAAATTATTGGATCACTTACTTTCATCATTGTTGCTTTCATGTGCAAAGAAAACAATATGTTTTTTTCTAGAGCATCTTTATATTGTTCCTCTAAAAAGGTAATTAATGCTTTTTTACTTAATATGGTAGCATCAATGATTTCTCCTTCAAGAAGTGCTAATTGTTCTTTTAAAACCGTTTTTGTACCATTTTTAGAGATATGTACAATACTTATTGATGTTGCTTCTTTTGTAGTAATAGATTTCTCATTATGAGCAAAGTCACCTGATGTCATTGTGGCAACATGAGTCTTAGAGTTTGCTGCCCAAGCTCCCATAGAGTGCGGATTCTTGCGAGCGTAATTCTTAATTGCTTTAGGTGCTCTTCTATCAGAGTTCCCCTCACGTAATACAGGATTTACCGCAGAACCTTTTACTTTATTATATAAAGCCAAGACCTTTTTGTCATTCTCTGTTTTTATTTCTTCTGGGTAATTGGGAAGTGCGTATCCTTTATTCTGTAATTCTGAAATTGCTTCCTTTAATTGAGGCACAGAAGCACTAATGTTTGGTAATTTTATAATATTTGCATTCGGTTGTTTTGCTAAGTCACCTAATACTGCTAAAGCATCTTCTACTTTCTGGTCTTCGTTTAAGAATTCAGAAAAGTTAGCTAAAATTCTAGCTGCTAAAGAAATGTCTTTTACTTCAATTTCTATATTAGATGTTTTTGTAAAAGCTTTTACAATTGGTAAAAAAGAACGAGTTGCTAATCCCGGAGCTTCATCTGTTTTTGTATATATTATTTTAGCTTTTGTACTCATGTTAATTGTATTTTAGTAAGTATCTAGATTGAATTCCTTTCTATGTTAATTTCATTATTTTGAAGGCTCGCAAATCTAAGAATTTAATTTGATGTTTTTATTGGTAAAATACTATTAATTAGACGTTTTTAATGCGTTTTTGATAATTTTTGAAATCGATTTCGTGTAATTTAAAAATATATGTTATCGGGAGTAATTTCTTTTACAAATTTGATCTTATTTTGATGAATTAGAAATACTTGTAATTTTAAACATTACTTTTTAAAACAAAAAAAAGCGTTGTAGTAAAACAACGCTTTTTAGATTTTTTATAAATTGAAGAATTATCTTCTTTTTTCAGTAATTCTAGCTTTTTTACCAGTAAGACCTCTAAAGTAAAAGATTCTAGCTCTACGAACTTTACCTCTTTTATTTACTTCAATTTTTTGAATAGAAGGTAAGTTTACAGGAAAAATTCTTTCTACACCAACAGTACCAGACATTTTTCTAATTGTAAATGTTTCTGAAGCCGCTATACCTCTTCTTTGGATAACTACACCTCTAAAAAACTGAGTACGTACTTTTTCCCCTTCTTTAATTTCGTAATAAACAGTGATTGTATCACCTGCTCCAAACTTTGCAAATTCTTTCTTTGCAACAAATTCGTCTTGTACAAACTTTACTAAAGCTTCCATATTTTCTAATTTAATTGATTTTGTAAAACAACGTTCACGATATCTTCGTCAGAGGTTAATTTAGCGGTTGCAAAAATAGCACTTTTTTTTAGTTGATAAAACTAAAAAGTAACTATTTTTTAGGTTGATAGTCAGTACAATAGAAAATCCAAAATTTTCTACTTTCTTTTCCATTTACTTTAATGATAATTGGCGCTAGTTCAATTACGTTTTTGAAGTGCGAAGTTAATAGAAGATTAATTTCACCTAACTTATTTGAGTCCTTAAAACGTTTGTCAGAGTCTATAAATAGTGCGTTTTTTCCTTTTAAGATATTTAAGTCATCACCTAAATAATCAAAATGTAATGAAGGTAAACCAATAATATTTTGTGCGTAGACTTTTTCTTTCATGAAGAAATTTAAACAAGCAGAAGTTTTATAATTATCATTAGAAAAAATAAAAGCGTCAGTGTATGTTTCTTTTAAAGTGGCTGTTTCCTTTGCTAATTCTTCCCATCCAACCCAAGTATCATCACTTTTTATGGGTACTAAATAAAAGAGAATTTGTAAACTAAAAAGTAGGTGAAATACTATTGAAAATATAATTTGCACTTTCAATAACTTTTTACTGATAAACATTCCTGCTATAATAATTCCGGTAATATAAGAAGGCATCATCCAATTTAATTTTACCCAATAAATAGGCGTAAGGAGGAAAAAACCAACAAAAGTAGGAACAAAAAATGCTAATAAAAATAAGGTTTTAGAACTTGGGAGTTTAAATTTAAATAAAATTCTTTTTAAATACTTATAAGTGAAAGTGAAAAAGATTAAAAACAAAATTGGTAATAATAAAAACATTTGATGACCAATTGCGCCAAAGAAGTTTTTAGGAGAAATTTTAAATTCTGAAATAGAGCTAGTCCTCTCGGATGATTGAAATACAAAAGAGGCAAAGTCGTTTTCATAATTCCAATACCAAACAGGAAAGGTTACTCCAACTGATATAATTATAGAACACCACAACCAAGGAGATAGTAATAATCCTCTATACTTCTGAGAGAATACTAAAAAAGCCAATAATCCAAATTGTAATAAAACAGCAGTGTATTTGCTGTTAAATGCAAGGCCCATTGCAATTCCACCTGCTATAAAAAACCATTTTTTTTCTTCGAAGATTGCTTTGTACAAACAAATTAAACTCAGTGTCCAGAATAATAACAAAGGCACATCTGGTGTAGAGTTAAAGGTTAAGATAGAGATGAATATTGTAGACGCTATTAATACAAAAGCTTTTTGTAATTTCTCTTTTGATAAAAAATAAGAAGCCAGTTTATAAAAGCTAATTATGGTAAGTGTGGTTGTAAAAAAATCCGCAAATTTTACCACAAATATTGATGTTCCGAAAATGTCTGTAAAAAAACGTAAAATATACCCAATCATTCCAGGATGATCAAAATAGGAAAGAGATAAATTCTGACCGTATAAATAATAATATGCGTCTTGAGGCATTAATCCCATGAATGGTAACAAAAGTATTCTGAAGATTTGAAAACCTAAAACCCAAGAAACTGCTTTATTGTTTTGTATAAAAATTAAAAACTTATTCATCTAATAAATCTGGTCTTATGGATGCGGTTCTCTTATAGGCTTGATCGCTTCTCCAATCATCAATTTTAGGAAAGTTTCCAGAAAGTAATACTTCTGGCACTTTACTTCCTTCATAATCTGAAGGTCTTGTGTATACAGGTGGAGATAGTAAATTGTCTTGAAAAGAGTCTGTAAGTGCAGATTGTTCATCACCAATAACACCCGGTATTAAACGCACAACAGCGTCTACTAAAACAGCTGCAGCCAGTTCACCGCCAGTTAACACATAATCTCCAATAGAAATTTCTTTGGTAATAAAAAGTTCTCTAATTCTATGGTCTACACCTTTGTAATGACCTGTTAAAATCAGAATATTTTCTTTTAATGACAATGTATTTGCGGTAGATTGATTTAGTGTTTTTGCATCTGGGGTCATATAAATAACCTCATCATACTCGCGCTCCGCTTGTAGCTTTTTAATACAGTTTGCAATCGGTTCAATCATCATTACCATTCCGGCACCACCTCCAAATTGTGTATCGTCTATTTGTTTATAATTACCCAAACCATATGCACGTAAATCGTGAATTATAATTTCTGCCAACCCTTTTTCTTTTGCACGTTTAATAATTGAATGATTAAACGGACTTTCTAATAAATCTGGTGCTACTGAAATAATATCTATTCGCATATTGCAAATGTAGGTTTTTGTTGAATTGTAAGAAAAATTTCTTTTGTTAGATTTGTTAAGTTCAAAAAAGAAATCAGTTTATTTTAATTATTTACACGAAAATTTCATAAATTTAAGAAATTAATTTAACTATTCTTCCATACTCATATGAAACAAAGCATCTCCTTTGTTAACAATAGGTGTTTTATTTATACAGAAAATAAATCCATTAAAAGGAGCGTAAATCTTCTTTTTAAACTCGCCAAAAGGATCTTGAATAATCCCTAAAACTTCTTTCTTTTTGACAAAGTTTCCGTTTTTTACCATTATTTTAAACATTCCAGAATCAGAGGCTCTTAACCATTTTGCTTTATTAATATAAACAGGCGTTTCTCTTACGGTTAATTTGCCTTCAATTAAGCCTAAACGAATTAGTACATTTCTAGTTCCGTTTACTCCCTCATTAATTATGGTAGGGTTTAGTTCTTTAGATTTACCACCTTCAAAAAGTAAAACAGTTTTACCCATTTTATCTAGTGTGTCTCTTAAAGATTTTGAAATATTATTAGAGAAAACAATCATTGGCGGATTAAAAACCTTTGCCAATTCTAGCGCTTTTTCATCATCTTCATTACATCTAATCTGTGCAATATTATCGCGTTCGCCACCACCTGTGTGAAAATCGATTACATAATCTACCAAAGGAGCAATCTCTTTTGTAAACTGATATGCAAATTGGCTGGCTAAAGAACCATTTATGGTTCCTGGAAACATTCTATTCAAATCACGTCCGTCCGGAAATTCTCTCGTTTGAATTAAATACCCAAAAATATTAAAAACAGGAATACAAATAATAGTTCCGTTTTTAGGGATGTTTAGTTTTAAATTTATAATCTCTCTGATAATTCCAACGCCATTAGTTTCATCACCATGAATTCCTGCAAGTAATAAAACTACGGGTCCTGGGTTGTTAGATCGTTCTATTATAATGGGAACATTTACGGTAGTTCTTGTATGTAGTTTTGCTACTTTTAAATCTAAAACGGTTCGTTTTCCTTCAGGAATTTCTTTTCCTAAAAAAATAAAAGGTTTATTCGACATTTAATTCTAAGTAACGAATAATTTCTTTGGCAATGTTTTTTCCAGTAGCAATTTCTATTCCTTCTAAACCAGGAGAAGAGTTTACTTCTAAAACTAAAGGACCTTTAGAGGACTGAAGTAAGTCTACACCAGCAACCCCTAATCCAAGTGCTTTTGTTGCTTTTAAAGCTGTTTTTTCTTCTTCGTCTGTTAATTCTATAATGGTTGCGTTTCCTCCTCTGTGCAGGTTAGAACGAAACTCACCTTCTTTTCCCTGACGTTTCATAGCACCAATAACTTTACCATCTACCACAAAAACTCTAATATCTGCACCAGCAGCTTCCTTAATAAATTCTTGCGCAATTACTCTTGCACCTAAACCATTAAAAGCTTCTAAAACAGAAGTTGCTGCATTTTGTGTTTCTGCTAAAACAACACCTAAACCTTGTGTTCCTTCTAGTAACTTTAAAACCAAAGGAGTTCCACCAACAGATTCTATTACATGTTCTACATCTTTGGTGTAATTGGTAAAAACTGTTTTAGGCAAACCAACACCAGCTCTTGCTAAAATTTGCAAACTGCTTAATTTATCTCTAGATCTTACTAAACCAATTGAAGAAACGGCAGTAAAAACTTTCATCATTTCAAATTGTCTAATTACTGCGGTACCATAGAAAGTTACAGAGGCACCAATTCTTGGAATAATTGCATCTACATTTTCTAGATATTCACCTTTGTAAAATATTTTGGGAGCTTTTTTCTCAATCTCTATATTACATTTTAAATGATCTACAACGAGTACTTCGTGCCCTCTTTTTTCAGCGGCTGCTACCAATCTACTTGTAGAATATAATTTAGCATTTCTAGATAAAATTACAATTTTCATTTATAGTGTATTTTTTAATTTGTGTGATAAATTCTTTTTTGTGGTATCTATCACAAATTTCTTGTTCAAAAATTTTCTTCCTAGTAATATAGGGAATTTCATGTCTTTTCTTTCGCTTAATGTAAGGTAAATTGGAAAAGTTTTATTGAATATTACAATTTCTGTAAGAATTCTAAAGCGCTTTTCAGAAATACCATTAGAACTTTTTACAATTTTAGAAGCATAATTATTAGAGGTAAACTCTTTGCTATTATAAAATGAATGCTCTGGATCTAATAGCGTAAATATTATAATCGGTTCCCCATTTAGACTCGTTTCTTTAATTTTTGAGCAGTGTATAGACGAAGTATATGCTCCAGAATCTATCTTTAAATCTATTTCTGAAAGAAAGAATTCTGGAAAATCTGCTTTGTCTGAACGACCAATAGTAATTTTCATTGTAACAATTTAAAACAGGGTGAAATTAGTTATACTTATTGACTTATATCAAAAAAATTTTAAAACTTTGCAATTACAGCTTCAGCACATCGCTCACCATCCATAGCTGCAGAGACAATACCACCTGCGTAACCGCCACCTTCTCCACAAGGAAATAAACCTGCTATGTCTGTGTGTTCTAAGTTTACTTTTCTTGGTATATTAATTGGTGATGAGGTTCTAGACTCTACACCAATAATATTTGCCTCATTTGTATAATAACCATGCATTTTTTGGCCAAAACCAGCAAAACCTTTACGCAACCTACTACCTATAATTTTTGGCAAAAGAGAGTGCATAGGTGCAGATTTTAAACCAGGCTGATAAGAAGTTTCATTTAAATCTGTTGAAAACTTACCGTCTACAAAATCTACCAATCTTTGAGCAGGTGCAGCTTGCGTTCTTCCACCAGCAAGAAAAGCAATTTTTTCTAAATCTTTCTGAAACTCCAATCCTCTTAATTCGCCAAAATGATCATATTTCTTAAAATCTTTATCAATATCTAATTCAACAACAATTCCTGAATTAGCAAACTTGTTATTTCTTCTAGAGGGAGACATGCCGTTCACAACCACTTCGCCGCTAGCGGTTGCAGCGGGTACAATAAAGCCACCAGGGCACATACAAAAAGAATACACACCTCTATTATTTACTTGCTGCACCAAACTATAGGCTGCAGCTGGTAAGAGTTCATCTCTCTCTCCAGAGCAATGGTATTGTATTTGATCTATTATTTCTTGTGGATGCTCTACACGAACGCCCATAGCAAAAGACTTTGCCTTAATTCTTATTTCTTTTTTGTGCAATAATTCATAGACATCTCTAGCAGAATGTCCGGTAGCTAGAATTACCGAATTAACAGCCATTTCTTTGCCATTATGAAGCTGAATGGCTTGTAATTTATTGTCCTTAATAACAAAGTCCGTTACCTTAGTTTCAAAATGAATTTCTCCACCAAATTTTAAAATATTTTCACGAATATTTTCAATAATTTTAGGTAACTTATTGGTGCCAATATGCGGATGTGCATCTACTAAAATTTGCTCTGTTGCGCCATGAAAAACTAGATTTTCAAAAATTCTTCTAACATCGCCACGTTTTAAGGAACGGGTATATAGTTTGCCATCAGAATACGTTCCTGCTCCACCTTCGCCAAAACAATAATTAGAGTCTTCATCTACAATATGATCTCTGTTTATTGCTTTTATATCTCTACGTCTGTTTTGTACGTTTTTTCCACGTTCTAATATTATTGGTTTGTAACCCAATTCTATACAACGCAAAGCGGCATACATTCCGGCAGGACCAAAACCAACAATATGAATTTCTTTGGCATTAGAAACATCTTTGTATTCAAAAATATAATCAGATTTTTCGGGTACTTGTTCATCTATATATACAGCAACTTTATAATTAAAGATGATGTCTTTCTTGCGAGCATCTATAGATTTACGCAATACTTTTACTGCAGAAATTTCGTTTTTGTCAACTCCTAATTGTTTAGAAGCTTTAAATAAGAGTACATTTTCTTTTTTTTCTTCTATTAAGTTTACACGAAGTTGAATTTCTTTAACCATTTTGCAAAAATACGTAAATTAACGAATAGTATTTTTTAAATATTCTATTATTACGGTAGCTTAAAATTTAATTAGATAAGTAAATATTCAAAGATGTTTTTTTGAAAATAAATTAGTGTAAAACGCACTTAATCATTCGATCACTGTCTCTTATACACATCTCCGAGCCCACGA
>CAJXTJ010000047.1 GCA_913061165.1 uncultured Polaribacter sp. | reverse complement strand
TGAGAAATCAAATGCGCTTGTGTTTCTTGAAGTTTTAAGCCTTTTTGTTCTACATCGATTACGGCTTTTAATCCTTCTTTTTGTAGGGTTTCTGTTCTGTTAAATTGTTTTTCTGCAATTTTTAGGTTTGTTTTGGACGCTTCAAAATCGATACTATCACTTTTAACCTTTAGTTTGGATTGTAGCAGTTTGTTTTCCGTTTGTGCAATCTTTAAGCTGCGCTCTTGTTTTAATGCTTCAATTTGTCTTTTTAATGCAGCAACTTTTCCTTGATATGCATTTACTGAAGAGGCTTTTGCACTAATTTGTTCGTTGGTTCTTTCTATCAAACGGTCATCAAAATAGGCACTTTTAACTTCCGAAATTCTAAGAATCGTATCTCCTTTTTTCACAAAATCACCTTCTCTTACAAACCATTGTTCTATTCTTCCAGGAATTTGAGACTGTATAGTTTGTGGTCTTTGACCTGGTGTTAACGTTGTTACTAAACCCTGCCCTGAAATATTCTGTGTCCAAGGTAAAAAAAGCATAATAAAGGCCAAAACTGCAAATACGATTAAGAATGTATTTAGGGATTTATAATAATTTTTATTAAAAATATGCGCTCCAGATTTAAAGGTGGTTAAATCTATTTTTTTATTTAATTGATTGTTAGAAATATTTAACATAGCTTTTAATTTATAGATTTTATTTCACCTTTTTCTAGGGTTATGGTTTGGTTACATTGCGCTCTCCAGCTCTTTTTACTACTTACTACAATCAAGGCCCAAGGTCTTTTGGGATCTGTTAAATAATGTATAATTTTCAGAGTTTCCTCTAAGTTAAATTGATCTAGAGGATCCTCTAGAATCATGATTTTTGGCTGTTTTATAATGGCTCTTGCCAAAATTATTTTTTTAGCAATGGTGTAAGACATCTGTTTTCCTTCGGGATAAAGAACAGTTTCTAAGCCATTTGGTTGCTCTTTTAAAAACTGATTTAAACCTACAGTATCCAAAGCTTCAAAAATAATAGTTTCTTCAATTTGTCTGTTTCCAAAAACTAAATTGTTTCTAATACTGCCTTCAAAAGGAGTTTCATCTGAAAGTGACAAACCAAGTTGAGAACGGTAATGATTTAAATGAAAGCTGGCTAAAGACAAATTATTAATATAGATATTTCCTTCTGTAGGCTCTATAATACCAGAAATTAAACGTAACAAACTAGATTTACCAGCACCACTTTCCCCTTGAATTAAAATTCTACTTGTTGGTGTTAAAGTCAAAGAAATATTATTAATAATTCCTTTTTTTCTGTTTTCTACACGATATGAAACTTCATCTAATTCTAGGGTTACGCCATTTTTAAACATTGGTTTTTCACCTTCTTGAGATTCTAATTCTTTATCTACAACCTGCCCAATCTTTTCTATAGACGTTAGTACATCATATAAAGATTCTAAGCCTATAATTAGCTTTTCTACAGACTGTATTACCAATAATATAATAATTTCTGCAGCAACAAATTGTCCAATATTCATTTCTTGGTTCAGTACCAAAGCACCTCCAATTAATAACAAGCTTGCAGTTACAATTACTTTAAAACCAATCATTTGACTAAATTGCAGTAGCAGTATTTTAAAGTGGTTCTCTCTTGCTTTTAAATACTGGTCTACCAAGTCATCATTTTTTTGAATTGCTAAATTGGTGTTTCCAGATAGTTTAAAACTTACCACTGTTCTCGCAATTTCTTGAATCCAATGAGCAACTTTATATTTTATTTGAGATTCAGCTAAACTTGTTTCTAATCCTTTTTGTGCAGTAAATTTAAAAACGATGTAAATTAGTAAGAGTAAAAAAAAGCCAAAAATGATAAAAAATGGATGATAAAATGAGAGTAGAATTAATGCAAATATAATTTGTAATAATGCTGTGGGTACATCAATTAAAATTTTAGATAAACCTTTTTGAATGGTTAACGTATCAAAAAAACGATTAGCTAATTCTGGCGGATAATAATTACGTAATTCGGTCATTTTAATTTTTGGAAAACGGTAGCTCAACTCAAAAGAAGCTCTTACAAAAATTCTTTGCTGAATAGTTTCTATAATTCTAAGTTGCATTAATTGTAGCGCGCCAGAAAAAATAACTCCAGAAGTTACCACAATAACCAAAATTATCCAAGAAGTAGAAATTTGCGCTCCTTGTATTAAGTTAATAATTGCCTGAATTCCTAAAGGCAATGAAAGTGCTACTACACCACCAAAAATGGCATAATAGAAGATTTGAAAAATATCTTTTTTTTCTAATTGTAAAAGACCAGTAAACCTTTCCCAAGGTGTAAGTTGTTTGTTATCCATGTTTATTTCAACGTATTTTCAACAAGGTGTATAAAAAATTCTGTAGTTGTTTTTCCGTCTTTACAATTTGTGATAGAAGGGAAATGTTCATTTAAAAAGTTTTGGTGTAAACCGCCTTCTAAAATAGAACTTGCCAAGCTTAAAGCAAATAAGTATTCTGGTTTTATAGCTAAAATCATTTCCTTTAATCGAGTAATTAATCTTTTATAAATCTCAAAATAACCCTCTTTATTTTCTGTATCTACTTCTTTGGTTAAAAAAGATTTTGAGCTTTCATTTACTATAATTTTATATAAAATTACTTCATTTATATGAGAAAAATCACTGTCTATAGCAATGGTCTTTGTAACTACTTCAATCGCTTTTTCTAGCTTTGCTTTAGATTCAGAAATGCTAAAGGTTTCTATGACCAATTGATACTCTAGCCAGGCCCAATACCAAGAAGATAAATACAATAAGAGTTTATGTTTACTCTCAAAATATCTATAAATAGAGCTTTCATTTGACCCAATTTTAAAACCCAATTTTTTAAAAGTAAAATTATCAAATCCTATTTCATGTATTAACAGAATACTATGTTCAATAATTCTTTTACCTAGATCTGATGTTTCCGGGTCTTTTAAATAGATTTTATCAGGAACTGCAATTTTTAAAACAGATAATAAATTCTTCATAATAAAATATATGTATTTCGTGCAAATATAATAGTAATACTTTCATGTTAGAATGTTTTACTATTTATTTTTAAAACTTTAACATTTTATTGGAAGTGTAGTTAGAATTTAAAAAAGAATTATAAGAACATATAACTTATGGGTTATAGCACTTAAAACTAACCTAATTAATGTTTTACTAATTGTATTTTAAGTAGTATATTTGCATTTAAGACAGAATACACTTCGATTATTCCACAAGTTAACTTTAACTTTGATTTTGAATTTATGAGTTTAGTATTTTATCTTAATCAAGAATAATAACATAAAACCAGTAGTACTTTAATGGCCAAATCGCAGCAAACATTTAGTAAGAGTGAAAAGGAAAAGAAACGTTTAAAAAAGCGTTTAGATAAGCAAAAGAAAATGGACGCAAGAAAAGCGGACAAAGATGAGAACGGATCAACGGGAATTCAATTTGCATATGTAGATCATAACGGAAACTTAACAGATACTCCGCCAGATCCAGAATTAAAAGTAGAATATGAATTGGAAGATATTCAGATTTCTGTAACTAAAAAGGAAGATTTACCAGAAGAAGACCCTGTTAGAAAAGGTAAAGTTTCTTTCTTTGATACTTCTAAAGGTTTTGGTTTTATTATTGATATGGAAAACAATGAAAAATATTTTACACATGTAAGTGGTTTAATAGATGACATTGCAGAAAATGATAAAGTCTCTTTTGAATTAGAAAGAGGAATGCGTGGTATGAATGCAGTAAAAGTTACAAAGATTTAATTCTTTTTTACAATATATAAAGCCTTTTCATTTTAATGAAAAGGCTTTTTTTTCAATTTAATACTACTAAATTTATATTAGGCATTATAAAACTCCATACTTTCGATAATTAATTTTTCTGGTACTTTACAATCTAGTTTGTAATCTTCAAAATCTTTTAGAAGTACAAAGTTTACTTGTCCGTTTATATTCTTTTTATCATGTTTTAGCAATTCCATGATTCCAGTAAAATCATCTGTTAAAAGAGCTGTTTTACTATAAATAGACAAAACAACATCTTTTACTTCTTTTACTTTTTCTGTTGGAAACCCTAATAATTTAGCCGACATAAAACATTCGCAAACCATTCCAATAGCAATTGCTTCGCCATGGGTAAGGCTTTCTTTGTCTTCAGATGCTAAGTAAAAAGATTCAATAGCATGCCCTAATGTATGTCCGAAATTTAAAATTTTACGAATATTTTGCTCTTTAGGATCCTTTAAAACCACTTCGTTTTTTATTTCAATAGATCTAAATATTAAATCTTCAATCTTTAAATTTTTGTTGTTTTTTATTTGATTAAATAAGGTAATGTCATAGGTAATACCATACTTAATAATTTCCGCAGTACCAGACTTAATTTCCCTTTCAGAAACCGTAGTTAAATAATCGGTATCGACAAGAACCATTTCAGGATTGGCAAACAATCCAATCTGATTTTTCAACACTCCTAAATCAACACCTGTTTTCCCACCAACAGATGCATCTACCATAGATAATAAGGTAGTCGGTATATTTACAAAATCAATTCCACGTTTAAAGCAGGAAGCCACAAAGCCCCCTAAATCCGTAATAACGCCACCGCCCAAAGTAATCAATAAACTTTTTCTATCTCCGCCTAATTCTGTAATGGCATTCCAGACACCAATACACGTTTCTAAGTTTTTATTTATTTCTCCAGATTCAATCTCAATAACCTCAATTTTCTTGTCTGTTTGTAAATTCGGAATAAATTTTGGATAACAACATTTAAAAGTATTCTCATCTACCAAAATAAAGAGCGTAGAATAGTTGTTTTCCGCAATTAAATTGGACAAGGAATTGTATCCTTTGTCCTGAAAATGAACAGGGTAGCTAATGGCTTTAATAGAATTCATAATAAAATTATTGAGTATGCAAATTAAACAGTTTTTTTCGAATTATATATAATCTTGAAGTATATTTGTTACGATTAAAAATTTATTGAATGAAACTTTTTGATAATACCGAAATCGCATTTTCTCTAAAAACATATTCTGAGTTAGAGAGAGCTTATTTTTTGTTTAAAATGATTCAAAACCAACCAATGGTTCGAATAGGAACGGCAGTAACAAATTTTGCTTTAAAAGCACATTTACCGGTAGAAGGTTTAATTCGTGCTACTGTTTTCGATCATTTTTGTGGGGGTACAAATGAAGAGGATTGTTTGCCAAGCATTGATAAGTTGTATACAAAAGGAGTTTCTTCTGTATTAGACTATTCTGTAGAAGGCAAAGAGGAGGAGAGTGAGTTTGATGATACGGTTACAAAAATTTTAAAAATTATTAATTTTGGACAAGAAAGAAAATCAATTCCATTTGCAGTATTTAAACCTACAGGATTTGGACGCTTTTCGATTTTTCAAAAAGTAACAGAGAAAATAGTTTTAACAGTAATTGAAGAAGCAGAATGGCAGCGAGTAATAGTTCGTTTTCATACCGTTTGTAAAGCTGCTTTTAAAAATAATGTACCCTTATTAATTGATGCAGAGGAAAGTTGGATGCAAGGAGCTGCAGATACTTTAATAGAAGAAATGATGGAAATCTATAATCAAGAAAAAGCCATTGTTTTTAATACTCTACAAATGTATCGTCATGACCGTTTAGAATATCTAAAGGTTTTGGCAGAAAAAGCATCTCAAAAGGGATTTCATATTGGGATGAAGGTAGTGCGTGGAGCATATATGGAAAAAGAACGCCATAGAGCTAAAGAGAAAGGATATAGCTCTCCTATTTGCGCAGATAAACAAGCTACAGACCTTAATTATGATGCTGCTATAATATTTATGATGGAGCAGCCAAATATGGCTTTGTTTGCAGGAACACATAATGAAGAAAGTACCTATTTATTAATGGACTTGGCAAAAAAGCACAATATTTCTAAAGAAGACAAGCGTTTGTGGTTTGGACAACTGTATGGTATGAGTGATAATATTAGTTTTAATTTATCTGAAGTAGGGTACAATGTAGCAAAATACCTTCCTTTTGGGCCTGTTAGAGACGTTATGCCTTATTTAATAAGAAGAGCAGAAGAAAACACTTCAGTAGCAGGACAAACAAGTAGAGAATTAAATTTGATAGGTGCAGAACGTAAACGGAGAAAGGTATAATGCAAACCATAGATGATATTAAAGAATTGCTGCACAAGAATAAGTTGAGATTGCATCAAGAATTGTCTCAGAGCAAAGAAGCAATGCATTTAATTAAAAAGTCTATGCATGCTAACTTATCAGAAGAAGAGAAACTGAAAATTAGAATACAACTCTTAGATATTTGCAAAGCAATACCAGCCTTTGCGGTGTTTATGCTTCCAGGTGGTGCTTTGTTGTTGCCGTTGCTAATTAAATTAATTCCAGATATTTTGCCCTCGGCATTTAAAGAAGAACCACCACTACATAAATAGTTTTAATTTTACAGATCGTATTGTTTTTTAACATGCACTAAGCATTGCAAATAATTTAAAGTGCATTAAGTTCAGTAAACAAATACCTTATAAAATTGGGCTTTAATCTTTAAAAAACAATTTATTAACGCATTTGAGGCAAAAATAAACACTTAGAACTCGTGTAAATTGGCTAGAAACAACTATTTTTGCACGAAATTTAAGAAACACGCATGCATCAAATTAGAAATATCGCTATTATAGCCCATGTCGATCATGGAAAAACAACCTTAGTTGACAAGATTATTGATCAAGCAAAAATCTTAGACGATCGTAAAGAACGTAAAGATTTATTGTTAGATAATAACGATTTAGAACGTGAAAGAGGAATTACAATTCTTTCTAAGAACGTTTCTGTAATGTACAAAGGCACAAAAATTAACGTAATTGATACCCCTGGTCACGCCGATTTTGGTGGTGAGGTAGAGCGTGTATTAAAAATGGCTGATGGTGTTTTATTATTAGTAGATGCATTCGAAGGGCCAATGCCACAAACTCGTTTTGTATTAGGTAAGGCTTTAGACTTAGGTTTAACTCCTATTGTTGTTGTAAATAAAGTAGACAAAGAGAACTGTACTCCTGACATTGTTCATGAAAAAGTTTTTGATTTAATGTTTGCATTAGAAGCAACAGAAGAGCAATTAGATTTTGCAACTGTTTACGGTTCTGCAAAAAACAATTGGATGAGTACAGATTGGAGAAACGAAACAGACAATATTATTCCTTTATTAGACGCAGTTTTAGAATCTATTCCTGCAACAAAGTACAATGAAGGTACCCCACAAATGCAAATTACTTCTTTAGATTTTTCTGCTTTTACAGGTAGAATTGCTATCGGACGCGTATTTCGTGGAGATTTAGAAGTGGGTCAAGATTACATGTTATGTAAGGCAGACGGTTCTACTAAAAAAGTAAGAATTAAAGAATTACACGTATTCGAAGGAATGGGTAAGGTTCAGGTAGAAAAAGTTCCTTGTGGAGATATTTGTGCTATTACTGGTATTGACGGATTTGAAATTGGTGATACCATTGCAGATTTAGAAAACCCAGAAGCATTGCCAAGAACAGAAATAGATCAACCTACTATGAGTATGTTGTTTACAATTAACAATTCGCCTTTCTTCGGTAAAGAAGGTAAATTTGTTACTTCGCGTCACATTCGTGACCGCCTGTTTAAGGAATTAGAGAAAAACTTGGCATTAAAAGTTGAAACTACAGATAGTGAAGATAAATTCAACGTTTTCGGACGTGGTGTTTTACACTTGTCAGTTTTAATTGAAACAATGCGTAGAGAAGGATATGAATTACAAGTGGGAAGACCACAAGTAATTTTAAAAGAAATTGATGGTAAGAAACATGAGCCAATGGAAACATTGTCTATTGATGTGCCAGAAGACATGGCCTCTAAAGCAATTAACTTAGTATCTCTTAGAAAAGGTGATATGTTAATTATGGAACCTAAAGGAGATTTACAACACTTAGAATTTTCAATTCCTTCTAGAGGATTGATTGGTTTAAGAAACAGAATTTTAACAGCTACAGCTGGTACTGCAATTATTAATCACAGATTTAGTGAATATGGTCTTTATAAAGGAGACTTTACTGAAGAAGTAAAAGGAGCAATTGTTTCTTCTGCAGCGGGTAAAGCAACTGCATATGCATTAAATCGTTTACAAGACAGAGGACGTTTCTTTATAGATGTAAACCAAGAGATTTATATTGGCCAAGTAATTGGAGAAAATAGTAAATCTGATGAAATGGCAGTAAACTTAATTAAAGGAAAGCAATTAACAAACATGCGTAAATCTGGTACAGATGAAGCCATGAAAATTGCACCGAAAGTAGATTTTTCTTTAGAAGAAAATATGGAATATATTAAGGCAGATGAGTACTTAGAAGTAACTCCAGAAAACTTAAGAATGCGTAAAATTGTCTTTAAAGGATAATTTTTAAAAGCATAAGATATTAAAAAAGCTCAAGATAAAAATCTTGAGCTTTTTGCATTTATTTATCTAAATTCCAACGATATCCAAAAGTAAGCATAGCTCTAGATCCAAAAGAAATAACTGAATCAGTACCAAATGGATTCACTTCTAAAGAAGTAATCCAATACCCGTTTTTTTTAGGTGCAAAAGTAGCTTGTGTATATAAATGAAAAGGAAAAGGCCTAATACCAAACGTAAGGTTGGTATTGTTAATTTTTTTACCAATTCCTATTTTACCTGTTACTAAAGTAGGAAAGGCAAAACCGCCTTCATATTCTAAAATAAAATTATTTTCATTAATTAAGGTTTTTCCCCAAAGCACAGAGGTTCCTGGAAAAGGAAATCCTTCTTCATCGATAAAGGCAACACCAAAATTCCATTCTATAAAAGAATTTTCACTAGACCATTTAGAAGTTTCTTGTGCACTACTCGCATTTATAAAAAAGAAAAACAAGACAGTAATTAAAAGTATTTTTTTCATATTAATATATTATTTAATTGCGATTTAAATTATAAAAAGTGTTTTAATATTTTATGATTGCTAGCAGGATATATAAATATAGCAATTAAAACAATACTATGAATTTGATTACCAAGTACTTATTATTAAAGGTTAAAGAAATTACTATTTTAAGATATTATTATTATTAAAGTATGAGTAAAAAAAAAGACCGGTTACAGAAATATTAACTGAGATAAATACTTCTTTTAAAACACTCTCTTAGAGCGCAAAGAAATTAAGCCTAAAACAGGTCCAATTGCTAAGGTAAGAAAAATAAAAGTAGAAGAAGTACTATGATAAAGAGTGCTAATTAATTGTATGCTAAGAATGGTGATAGAAAATCCGATACAATTCACAATGGTTAAAGCAGTTCCTTTGTCTTTTTCAGGTGTATTTTGTGCAACTAAAGTAGAAAATATTGCAGAATCTGCAATTACAACCATTCCCCAGAAGAGTAAAAAGAGCAGAAAAATAGTTCCATTTGATACTAGAAAAAAGAGTGGTGAGACCAAACAACAAATACAAGAGAGTAAAAGTACAGAGAAAGCGGTTCTTTTAGTTCCAAATTTGGCAGCCAAATAACTTCCTAAAACACAGGAAATACTACCAATGCCAATAATAAAAAAGGAAAGCAAAGGGATATTAAATTGCACTTTAGTATACATATCTGAATAGGTTTTTAGTAAAATGGGTACAAATGCCCAAAAGGTATATAGCTCCCACATATGTCCAAAATAACCAAAAGAGGCCTTTCGAAAAGCTCTATTTTTAAATACTTTAAAACAAATAGTAAGATCTAAAGAGGTTCCTTTTTGACGATATGGCCCGTTATTCACAAAAACTACTAGCAGACAACCGCCAAAAATAGCCAGGCCAGAAATAGATAAGAGCACCGTTTCCCAAGAAAAAGCATGCATGCTATCTTTTAATAAATGAGGCAATGCTGTACCTAAAACTAAGGCGCCTACTATAAACCCTAAAGAAATACCTAATCCTTTTTTATAATAATCTGTAGCAATTTTCATACCTATTGGATAAATTCCTGCTAAGAAGAAACCTGTTAAAAAACGTATAATTAGTAAGGTCGATACTGTATTAAACTTAAAAATTAAACCTGCATTGCAAAGTGCACCTAGTGAAGCACATAAAAAAAAGACTTTAGATGGAGAGAATCGATCTGCAATTGTAAAGAGTGCAAACAATAACGTTCCAGTAATAAAACCAAATTGCACTGCAGAAGTTAAATTTTCTAAAGCACTATTAGGTAAACTAAAATTTTCAATCAAATCATTTAATACTGCATTGCCTGCAAACCATAAAGAGGTGCAGCAAAATTGCGAAATAACGATAATTGGAAGTATTCTTTTATGATGTTTCATTTACATTGCGAATCTATTGAAAAGAATGCAACATTCAAATTAAAAATATCTTAGAAATCAGATTCTTTATATATCTTTGAGTAGATGAAAAAAGTCAAAATTATAGAATGCCCAAGAGATGCCATGCAAGGCATAAAATCGCATTTTATTCCTACAGAAAAAAAAGCATTGTATATCAATACGCTTTTAAATGTAGGTTTTGATACCATAGATTTTGGTAGTTTTGTTTCTCCAAAAGCGATACCCCAAATGCGAGATACTGCGGCTGTTTTAGGAAGGTTAGATTTGTCTAAAACCAATAGTAAATTATTGGCAATTATTGCCAATGTAAGAGGCGCAAAAGATGCCGCACAATTTGAAGAAATAGACTATTTAGGATATCCATTTTCGATTTCAGAAAATTTTCAAATGCGTAATACGCACAAAACCATTGCAGAGTCTATTGCAGCATTAGATGAAATTTTAAGCATTGCAGACAAATCTAAAAAAGAAGTAGTTGCATATTTATCAATGGGCTTTGGCAATCCTTATGGAGACCCTTGGAATGTAGATATTGTAGGAGAATGGACAGATAAATTGTCTAAAATGGGAGTTCAAATACTATCACTGTCAGACACCATTGGTAGTTCTACACCCGAAGTAATAGATTATTTATTTTCGAATTTAATTTCTGCCTATTCAGAAATTGAATTTGGTGCACACTTGCATACCACCCCAGACAAATGGCACGAAAAAGTAAACGCTGCTTTTAATGCAGGTTGCCATCGTTTTGATGGTGCTATAAAAGGCTATGGCGGTTGTCCAATGGCAAAAGATGAGCTAACAGGAAACATGCCAACTGAAAAATTAATTTCTTACTTTAACCAACAAAAAGTAGATACAAATATAAAGATAATGAGTTTTGAGAGTGCCTACAATGAAGCGTTGGAAGTTTTTAATTTCTAACATTTTATAAAAAAGATCCTACAGCATACAACGTATTTAATTATGAAAATTATTAAAATATTCCTTCTATTCGTTATTATACTTACATCTTGTAAAAAAAATGATGGTGTAATTAACTTTACCTTTTTACAACTGAATGATGTCTATGAAATTGCCCCAATACAAGGTGGTGCTTTTGGCGGAATGGCAAGGGTAGAAACGGTACATAAAGATTTACTGAAAGAAAACAAGAACACGATGCTTTTTATGGCAGGAGATTTTCTGAATCCATCTTTAATAGGAACTTTAAAAGTAGGAGGTGAGCGTGTCAAAGGAAAACAAATGGTAGAAGTAATGAATGCCATGAATTTTGATTTGGTAGCTTTTGGAAATCATGAGTTTGATGTTTCTAAAGATGATCTTCAAAAAAGACTGAATGAAAGTAATTTTCCGTGGATTTCTGCCAACGTAAAATTAAAGACAAAAGATACGGTGAGTTCTTTTTACAAAGAAAGAAAAGGCCAACAACAACCAGTAAATAAGACCTTTGTAAAAGAGTTTACAGATGCAGACGGCACTAAAATAAAAATAGGGTTTATAAGTGTTTGTATACCATCTACCCCTAAAGATCATGTGGAGTATGGAAGTATGTTTGCAGAAGCAAAAGCGTCTTATGCGGATTTAAAAGATCGTGTAGACTTAGTCTTTGGATTGACCCACGTAAAATTAGCTAATGATAAAAAAATTGCAAAGTTGTTACCTAACTTACCTTTAATTATGGGCGGACATGAACACGAAAATAGTATTAATTTTGTGGGTGATGTGCAGATTTCTAAAGCAGATGCAAATGCTAAAACAGTTTTTGTGCATAGAATTTCTTATGATAAAAAAACGAAGAAGACTTTGGTAACTTCAGAATTAAAAGAAATTAATATAGCTATTAAAGAGGATGAAAAAGTAGCCGCTATTGTAACTAAATGGCAAGATATTTTAAATGCAAAGCTAAAAGATATTATCAAAAACCCTGCTGAAGTTGTGTATACTGCAAATATTCCTTTAGACGGTCGAGACGCAGCTATTAGAAGTAGACAAACCAACTTAGGGTCTGTTATCACAAAAGCAATGTCTTTTGGGTTTAATAATAACGTAGATGCTGCCCTTGTAAATGGTGGGTCTATAAGGATAGATGATCAATTAAGTGATGCTATTACTGCAGTAGATATTTTTAGAGTATTGCCTTATGGAGGTGCTGTTTTAAAAGTAGATATTACAGGACGCCTGTTAAAACGGGTTTTGCAATATGGAAAATTAGCAAAAGGCACAGGCGCTTATTTACAAAGATACAATGCTACTGTTGTAGATAAGGCTTGGTATATTAAAGGGAAATCATTAAATGAAGCTAAGACTTATACAGTTGCTTTTTCAGATTACTTATTAAAGGGCTTCGATATTCCTTTTTTATCAGACAAAAGTGCGGGTGTTTTAAAGATTTATAAACCTTCAGAAAAAGAGTTGTCTGCAGATATTAGAAAAGTAGTAATTGCCTACTTAAAATTAGAGACAAAAAAGCGCGCTAATTAATAGCACGCTTTTTGTAGTAAAAACTTTTTCTCTAAAATCTAAATTCTAAACCACCATATATTCCGAATGGATGTCCTGGTCTTAAACCTGAAGGAACTCTAGAAACTGCATATGTATTGTTAAACACATTAATGATGTTTGTAGTTAAATTAAACCTTTTAGTCATAGCATACTTTGCAGAAATATCTACAATAAAATTTGAGGCTACTTTTTCATTTGAAGGAATACTTCCTGCACCTGCTTGTGTTCTAAATTCCCCATTAAATCTTCCGTTTAGGTTGATTTCAAAATCTGAATGCTCTATTGAAAGCGTAGTATTGAATTGGTGTTTTGGTATGTATGGCATTTCATCTCCAGAAGCAACCGTTCCCCACAAACCATCTGAACTACCAAAGGCATTTTGAAACTCTGAATTAGTATATGTATATCCAAGAGAGATTGGTACAGAAAATTTATTTCCCTTTCTCGCTATATTATAGTTTAGTAAAAGCTCAAATCCGTTTACATTTACTTCCCCTGCATTAAATTGGTCTAAAGAACCAGTACCACCACTTGCAGCCAAATCGCTTCCTAAAAGATTTGAATAATCATTAAAGAATCCAACAAATTCTCCTTTTAAACTCCCGATGTTAAAACGTGTACCTAATTCGTAATTGATACTCTCTTCAGGTGCTTGTCCGTCTTGATTTCCCGGAGGAGAAAAACCTTTGTGTAATCCACCAAATATAGAAAAATCGTTATTAAATTTATAGTTGGTTCCTATTCCAGGAATAAAAACAGCTACAGCATTTTCTCTTGTTGCTAAATCAACGCCTGTTCTGTTTACATCGCTTTTACCAAAATCTTCTCTCTGTAAGGTGATGTTTTCATAACGAACACCTGGAGTAAACGTCCAATTGTTATATTTTAATTTATAAGTAATATAAGAAGCAAAAGCATTAGCACTGCTAATTCTGTTAGCATTTGTACCAGGTGTTCCTGCAGTGGTTAAAGTCATAGCACCCTCATTAGAAATACTATATTTATCTACCCATTGAAAACGATCTTCTTCATCATAATGGAATCTAAAACCAATTTCTACATCATGAAATGTATCACCCATATACCAATGATAATCTAGTTTTGTTTGAATACCCTGTGCATAATATTTTCTATTATTAGCTTTTATACCTAGCGCATCTGCAGCAGAGTTTGCACTACCATTTACTATGTTAAAATGATCTGATAATGTAGAAGTATCTGCTAGAATATTAGCTATCTTTTGCTTATCTCCGTTAAAAGTAACATCATTTAATTTGTACCAATTTCTAGCAAAGTTATTTTGATACGCCGTAGTAGTAATTCTTAGGTTTTTAGAGAACTCTAGCGTATGTGTTAACATGTATTGCGAATGATCTGTGGTCATTTTATCGTTATTAGAAGCAGCGTATCTAGAAAATGGATTCGCATTAAAATCTTCTTCAGATAATCCTAAATATGTTTCGTTACCAACTTCATCTGCATATTGAAACTTAAATTCTAAGGACTGTTTTGCAACAGCAGTAGGAAATAAATTTGTTTTAAATTTAGCAACAACATCATTTTTGTTGAAACCAGTATTTTTACCACTTGGTAAAGTTTTAAAACCATCTGAACCATAGTTTAAATATTCCACCATATAGCTAAAGATGCTGTTTCCACCACCAATTTTAGCATGCAGTTGGTTGGAGTTAAAACTACCATAACTTGCTCTTACTTTTCCGCCAAATTCAGCAGGTATTTGAGACGAAATCATATTGATAGCACCTCCTGTTGTTGAGGGACCATATTGTACTTGACTACTACCTTTTAATACTTCTACAGCATCCATTCTAGCAATAGTAGGGAAGTAATAAGCCTGTCTCTTATACACATCTCCGAGCCCACGAGACCTCTCTACAT
>CAJXTJ010000046.1 GCA_913061165.1 uncultured Polaribacter sp. | reverse complement strand
TCTACACGTAAGGAGTCGTCGGCAGCGTCAGATGTGTATAAGAGACAGGTTTAAGGGTATGGGTATTCTTGAAATTTTACTAATAGCAGCTATTATAACGCCAATTATAGAAGAATTAATCTTTAGAGCTCCAATGACGCTATTTAAAAAACCTAAATCATTTAAGTATGCCTTTTATGTTTCTTCTTCACTCTTCGGGTTTATACATATTTTTAATTTTGAATTAACTACAAATGTTTTACTCTTAACCCCTTTATTAGTTTTACCACAATTACTTGTTGGTAGTTATTTTGGTTATATTCGAGTGCGCTTCGGATTACTGTGGTCTATGTTACTGCATGGATGTTATAATGGCATTCTAATTACAATGAGTTTTTACTTTAAATAATCATGATAAAAAAACTGGGAATCTTTTTAGTTATAAGTATCACATTAAGCTCATGTGCAACCCTATTAAATAGAAAAAGAACAATACTTAAAATTTCTTCGGATACTGAGAGTAAAATTGTCTTCAATAAAGACACCATATTCACGAACCAAAAACAAAGTACAATAAGACCGCTTCGTTCAAAGAAAACCATTAAAATATCAGTTTTAAAAGACAGTTTAAAACAAGATTTTTATTTAAAACCAAAATTGTCGAGTATACTATGGTTGAACGCTTATACTTTTGGTTCAGGAATGCTGATAGACCTTCAAAGCAACAAGCGTTTTACTTATAAACACAATTTACATTTTGTAACGGACAGCATATCACAAAAAATAGTTATCAGTCATAAAAAAGTAGCACTGCTGCCTAAAAACAAATTTTTCTTATTTACGACTCCTTTGCTAACGTTTGATTTCTTTTCTATACCTATTCTCAGTTTAGGTTTAGAATACTTTATTAAAGACAACCTTAGTTTAAGTGCAGCATACGGTGTGCAGGTTCGTGCTATTAATTACAAACAACCAAACGTTTTATACCTTAAAGATAAAGCAACAACATACCGCCTAGAAGCAAAGTGGTACAACGGAATTAATTTAAGCAAAAACGCTCATTTAAACGAGTACATAGCGCTTGAATTCAGAGAAATTAGAAGTCAGTATAATGATCATATCAATTATTCTGAAAGAAACAATTCAAATCGAAATAACTACATTATAGATGACTTTGCCACAATAAAAAGAGTGGCAGTTCTTAATCTAAAATACGGGATATTAGTTCCTCTTGGAAATAGGTTCTATTTCGATTTTTATTCTGGCTTTGGTATCCGAATTAAAAGGTTTGACTACCTAAATTTAGAATACAATAAAACAATTCATCAAATTTATGATGAAGATGATCTTTTCCCTTCTTTTCCTTTAAGAGGAATTAAAGATTATCTTAAAAAAACCTTGTTAAACTATTCATTAGGTTTTAAATTTGGAATTAAATTATAGAAAATGAAAAAAGCTGAACTAAAAGAATTTTTAGACGAGAAAGTAATTTTATATAACAATCCGAAATTTATAGACTCAGATCCAATTCAAATTCCGCATTTATTTTCTAAAAAAGAAGATATTGAAATTGCAGGGTTTTTAACGGCCATTATTTCCTGGGGAAACAGAACGATGATTATTAGAAACGCTCATAAAATGATGGAGCTACTTGACAATTCACCACATGACTTTATTCTAAATCATCAAGAAAAAGACTTAAAGCACTTAAAAGGTTTTGTTCATAGAACTTTTAATTATATCGATTTTCAACAATTTATAAAATCACTACAACATATTTATTTACAGCGCGGTGGCTTGGAACAAGCACTTTCTATTAAAGACGGATCTAAAACCTATCAAACTGCAATCAATAACTTTAAAACTTTATTTTTTGAGGTCGACCACCAAACAAGAACTCAAAAACACATTTCAGACCCTTTAAAAAATTCTGCTGCAAAACGTATCAACATGTTTTTACGTTGGATGGTAAGAAATGACCAAGCAGGTGTAGATTTCGGTATCTGGAAAACACACAACTCGGCCCATTTGTCTTGTCCTCTAGATGTACATTCCGGCAACGTCGCAAGAAAGTTAAAACTATTGCTAAGAAAACAAAACGACTGGAAGGCAGTTACTGAGTTAGATAAAAACCTAAGAAGCTTAGATGCTTCAGATCCTGTGAAATATGATTTTGCACTATTTGGCTTAGGTGTTTTTGAAAAGTTTTAATTAAAAATGAACAAGTGTTTCTAAATCCTTTTATTTGTAATAAATTTATATGTTCACAACTTCATAAGTATTGATAAATGCAATTTAAAAATATTGAAATTTTATACTTTTTAGGGCTCTTAATTATCCCTATTTTAATACATCTTTTTCAGCTTCAAAAATTTGTAAAAGTACCTTTTACGAATGTTGCCTTTTTACAAAAAATACAGCAAGAAACACGCAAAAGTTCTCATATAAAAAAATGGTTAATTTTGGTTACAAGATTACTATTATTAAGTGCAATTATTTTTACCTTTTCTCAACCTTTTATTAGTAATAAAAATTACAATAAAAAAGAACATATTTTTATCTATTTAGACAACTCTTTAAGTACAAATACCAAAGGAAAAAAAGGAGATTTATTAAAAATAGCGGCACAAGAAATTATAGAAAATACTACGGATAAAAACGAGTATTCATTACGAACTAATACCGGATTTTATAAAGATTTGAGTAAAGACGCCCTAAAAAATAGATTACTAAAAGTAGATAATTCTTCAAAAAAAATAAGTTTAGCTAGCCTTTTACTTCAAATGAAGATAGAAAAAAAATTAAAAACTAAAACTTTAAATAATATAATCTTAATATCTGATTTTCAGACTAATTACAATACAAAGTTTACAAATGTAACAACTCCTTTTTCAGCTATAAAACTAGAAGCTAGTAAAAAAGATAACCTATCTGTGGATAGTGTCTTTATCAATAATAAAAATGCAAACAATTTTAGATTAAATGTAGTAATAAAAAATCAAGGTCCTAGAAAAGACATTGTACCTCTTGCTATTTTCAATGGAAAAAACCTACTTAGTAAACAATCTGTCTCTATCGAAAAAGATACAGAGAAAACTGTTGTATTTACGTTGCAAAATACGGTCAATTTATTAGGTAAAATTACACTTAATTTTAGCGATACTTTTTTGCATGATAACACCTACTACTTCGCTTTAAACAACATTCAAAAAATACCTGTTTTAGCAATTGGAAAGAAGACTAATTTTTTATCAAAAATATACACAAAAGAAGCGTTTAAATTTACAAATTACCTCATTCAAAACATCAATTACAATACCCTCCAAAACCAACAATTAATTATACTAAATGAAGCAGTAAAACTTCCAGAAATTTTAATTAATAGCTTAGTTGATTTTTCTAAAAACGGTGGGAGTATTGTAATTATTCCAAATGAAGAAATAAACCTTTCATCTTACAATAGATTGCTAACAAAACTAAATTTAGGAAAAATTACAACCAAGAAAAAAGATACTTTAAAAATTACAAATATTAATTATTCACATCCTGTATTTAAAAATGTTTTTTCTAAAAAAATAACTAATTTTCAATACCCAAGGGTTCTAAGCTACTACCCTGTTATAGGAAATACTTCTAAAATAGTCTCTTTTGAGAATAATATGCCTTTCATAAGTCAGTTATCGAATAGTAAAACCTATTTTATTTCTAGTGCTTTAAATAAGAAAAATAGCAACTTTTTAAATTCTCCTTTAATTGTACCTATTTTTTACAATTTTGGAGAAATGAGTTTGAAGTACCCCAAATTAGCCTATAGAATAGATCAAGAAAACACAATTGAAATTGGAACTAAAGTGCGTAAAAATGAAATTTTATCAATTGCTAAAGACAATATATCTTTTATGCCTCTGCAACAAACCTACCAAAACAAAGTGATTCTTACAACAAAAGAACAACCACTAAAAGCTGGATTTTATAAAGTTTTAAAAGAAAACACGAAAATTAAAGACCTGGCTTTTAATTACCCTAAAGAGGAAAGTTTGTTGAATTTTCTGGACATTGACATGTTAAAAAAAATAAATAAAAACAGCACTGTTTCTTCATCTATAAGTGAAGTATTTAAACAAATAAATAAAAATAATGAAGTTCATTGGCTTTGGAAATGGTTTTTAGCCTTGGCATTTGTATCTTTGCTCTTAGAAATTTTGATTTTAAAATTCTATACACCATGATTACGCTTATAAAATCGGCAACGATTATAGATTCTTCAAGTCCCTTCCACCATCAAAAAAAAGATATTTTAATTCAAGACGGTAGTATTAAAAAGATTGATACGAACATACCTTCTAAAAAAGAATACACTATTGTAGAGAGAGAGAATCTGCATATTTCTTGCGGATGGTTTGATACTAGTATTTCTCTTGGAGAACCGGGCTATGAAGAAAGAGAAACTATTAAAAACGGATTGCAAGTTGCGGCAAAAAGTGGTTTTACAGCTGTTGCAGTAAATGCAAACTCCAACCCAATAATTGATACCAAGTCTGCTGTAGAATTTCTAATACACAAAGCACATGGTTTTGCTACAAACCTCCACCCTATTGCAGCTTTAACACAAGGAAGCAAGGGTATTAATATGGCGGAACTATACGATATGCAACAATCTGGAGCGATTGCTTTTGGAGATTATAAAAAACCAATAACGCACGATAACCTCATGAAAGTGGCACTGTTATATGCCCAAAACTTTGATGGTTTGGTCTTGAGTTTTCCAAAAAACAAATCAATTGCTGGAGAAGGAATAGCACATGAAGGTGTTAATAGCACAAAATTAGGCTTAAAAGGAATTCCTGCCCTGGCAGAAGAGTTACAAATTGTAAGAGATCTCTTTTTATTAGAATATACTGGAGGTAAATTACACATCCCAACCATTTCCTCTGCAAAATCTGTAGGCTTAATTAAAGAAGCTAAAAAGAACGGTTTACAAGTTTCTTGCAGTGTTGCTGCACATCATTTAACACTAACAGACAATGAGTTACATGAATTTGACAGCAACTATAAGACAAACCCACCTCTAAGAACAAACGCAGATTGTAAAGCGTTGCAAAAAGGAGTTAGAACAGGTGTTATCGATATTATCACATCAGACCACAACCCTATAGATATTGAACATAAAAAAGTGGAATTCAGCGAAGCAAAGGACGGAACCATTGGTCTAGAAAGTTTATTTGGAGCAGTAAACTCAGTTTTAGATTTAGAAGATTTTATCGAAAGTATCACTTCAAAACCAAGAGCAGTTTTTGGACTAGACCCAATTACTATTGCAGAAGGGGAAATAGCTAATATTTCACTTTTTAATCCTGAAAAAAAATATACATTCACTAAAGAACACGCCTTATCTACCTCTAAAAATAGTGCCTTTTTTAATAAAAAAATGAATGGAAAAGCATACGGTATTTTCTCAAACAAACAACTGATTTTAAATTCATAATACAATGGAAAACCATACTATAAAAGAAGGTAAAACTGCTGCACTTATAAGTTACATACCAGTTATTGGAGCGCCAATTGCTTTCTTTTTAAATAAGAATAAACGAAATTATTTTGCTAGTTTTCATATTAGACAGACGTTTGGTTTAAATATTCTATACTTCATAAATAAATGGATTGTTTATGAATATTTTGGATTAACAGCTTTCAATATTGGAAAAGGTGGTGTTTTAGTACTTTTTATATTGGGTGGCTTAGGTGCACTCAGAGAGCAGGAAAAGTTAGTACCATTGCTAGGAGATAAGTTTCAAGAATGGTTTAAAAATATTTAATATAGAATGCGTGAATTACCATACATCGTTAGAGAACCAAAAATTGCACCCCAAAATCCACCTTTATTAATTTTACTGCATGGCTACGGTAGCAATGAGCATGATTTATTTTCTTTTGCGGATGAATTACCAGATGATCTATTAATTGTAAGTGCACAAGCACCACTTTCTATTGGAAACGGTGGTTATGCTTGGTATTCTATTAATTTTGACGAAATAAATGGAAAATTCTCTGATTTAAAAGAAGCAAAAGAAGCTATTGATGCTATTGCTGGTTTTATTGACGATATTAAAAATAAATACACCCCAAATCTAGAAAAAACTTTTTTACTAGGTTTTAGCCAAGGAGCAATTTTAAGTTATTCTTTCAGCTTTTTCCATCCAAACAAAATACAACACGTACTTGCATTAAGCGGCTATATTAACACAGAGTTGCTACCAGAAAATATTTCAACAGATATTAAAACAGACTACTACTGTTCTCATGGTTCTGTAGATCAAGTTTTACCCGTGGCATGGGCAAGAAACTCAAAACCGTTTTTAGACAACTTAGGTTTTAAAAATGAGTATTCAGAATACAATGTTGGGCACGGTGTTGCACCACAGAACTTTTATAGCTTTAAAAAGTGGATTGAAGCACGTTTGTAAATCTACTTAAGAGATTAGGAATTAGCGTTTAATTTCAAGCATTTAAAAAGAAACCTTTATATGGATATCACAAAAATTAGGTCTCTTTTTCCGATTACAAAAGAAGCAATTTATCTCAATAGCGCCTCGTAAGCACCTTTAAATAAAATAATTACAACATAGTAACACCTATTAAAAAAAAGGAAGAAAGAAGCGCTATTGTTCATTTTAATTCGAACTCTTTTACAGCAACGAAAACACTATTTAAAAAATTAAAAAAACATAAGGTAATGGTTACGTTGCAAGGAGAAAATATAAGGGTGAGTCCGAATTTCTTTACCACAAAAGAAGAAATTGAGATGTTTTTAAGTTTGCTTTAAAAAAGTACATACAAAGTAGTCACTAAAACACCTTTATCAGGTTCTAAATTATAAGCAATCAATTGTTTTTCCTCTATTACTTTCAGGTTAAATGGTGGCACTAATAAATTGATACCACTTTTCTTTTTTAATCTAATTCCTTGACCTGATATAATATCTTTATTAGGAATAAAGTCTCCTTCAGGAACATGCTCTGTTAGAATTAAGTATTTAAAATTTAATAACTTATGTAGAATAGCCTGTACTTCTGTATTCGACAAATGCTGCAATACCTGCCTGACAATGGCACAATCTCCCAAAGGCAAATCAGCTACAGCAATATCTAAACAATGAAACTCTAAGTTCGATTCTTTAAATTTTTCTTTATTGAATGCTATTAGCGGCGCTACAATATCTATAGCAATATACTTTTTAGCATATTTCACCAACTGGTTGCCCACATTAAAATCGCCACAACCTAAATCACACAACGTAATTGGTGTTTTAAAAGACTTTAAAAATGAAATTACTGCCGCTATATATGGTTTTACAATATCCAATTGATGTGATCCTAAACCAGAATAAAAATTAGAATTATTACCTCCCCAAAGCTTTCGTTCATACACCTGCTCCATTGCTGCTTTGGTGGGCCAAGAATTCTTTGTTTTTTTAGATACTTCTTTCATTTATATATAGTCACTGTACACACGAATCATACGGTATTCGCTCTCTTTTAAAGGCTGTAAATTAGGCATTAGCAAATTTACAGAAATTCTTGTTTTAAATTCATAATTCAACAAAAAACATACTTTCTTTTAAGTTACCTTTGTCCCAAAAATAATACATGCAGTTTTCTGATTTTCCTTTTCATAAATCTATTTTAAAAGCCGTTGCTGAAGAGCGATTTCAAATACCTACGCTAGTACAACAAAAAGCGATTCCTTTAGTATTAGAAAAAAAGAATGTAATTGTTTCTGCACAAACAGGTACTGGAAAAACAGCTGCTTTTGCGTTGCCAATTGTTCAATTATTATTTGATGAGCAAGCAGTAGAAAAGAAAGATAAAAAGATACGGTCTTTAGTAGTTACCCCCACACGTGAACTAGCAATTCAGATTTTAGAAAACTTTAAAAGTTTTAGCAAATACTCTAATTTAGAAGCTACCGCAGTTTTTGGTGGCGTTTCTTTAGAACCTCAGAAAGAAATTTTAGGAAAAGGTGTAGATATTTTAATTGCAACACCTGGTAGATTAATTGACTTGCAAATGCAAGGACATATCGATTTAAGTGCTGTAGAAATTTTTGTATTGGATGAAGCAGATTTAATGCTAGACATGGGTTTTATTGTCGATATTAAAAAGATAGAAGCCTTATGTCCTAAGAAAAAGCAAACCTTGCTCTTTTCTGCAACCATGCCAGAGAAGATCGTTGAATTAGCAAAAAGAGTTATTAAGAGTCCGGTTGTAATAGAAATAAATCCAGAAGAAACTACCGCAAAAAATATTGGACAGCTATTGTACTATCTTCCAAAGAAAAACAAGACAGACTTGTGTTTAAACTTGCTAAGAACAACCATTAACGGAAAAATTATCATTTTTAGACGCACCAAATTTGGTGTAGATAAATTAGAAGAATCTTTACTTAAAAACGGATACAAAGTAGCCAGTATTCATGGTGATAAAACACAGATTATTAGAAACAAGGCTATTGAAGACTTTAAAGAAAAGAAAGCGCATATTTTAATTGCAACAGATGTAGCCTCTCGTGGAATAGACATTACCAATGTAGATGCTATTATTAATTTCGATATTCCGAACATCCCAGAAACCTACATTCATAGAATTGGTAGAACGGGTAGAGCAGGTAAATCTGGTATTGCCTTCTCTTTCTGTTCTCCCGATGAGAACAGCTATATTAAGCTCATTGAAGCTTTAATTGAAAAACCAATTAAGGTAATTATTGAGCACCCGTATGTTATAGATAAACCAAAACATAAAAAACTACAACCCAATACCGTTAGTAAAAATAAAAAAGGAAGAAAATCTGAAGCTTCTAAGAAGAAAAAGAAACGCTGGTATTAAGTTATTTAATTAGTCTATAAAGTTTTAATTAAGAACGCAATTATCAAAAATTTAAGCATTTATTTTTAAGCCGTCAAAAGCTAAAAAAACATTCTTCGGTAATTTTGAAGATACTTCTTTATGAAAACCTAATTTGTGACTTATATGCGTAAAATAGGCTCTTTTAGGTTGTATTTCCTCAATAAAATCGAGTGCCTCTTGCAAATTAAAATGAGTAGGATGTTCTTCTATTCTTAAGGCATTCACAATCAAAACATCTAAATTTCTTAATTTTTCCTTTTCTTCAATAGTAATCGTTTTTACATCTGTTAAATAGCCAATATTTTGAATTCTATACCCTAAAATAGGCAAGTTACCGTGCATTACTTGGATAGGCGTTGTTTTTAAACCGAGTAATGAAAAAGGAGTTTTATCGATTATATTTGGCTGTACGCTTGGGGCACCAGGATATCTATTTTCTTGAGAAAATATATATTGAAAACGTTGTTCTAAACTATCTAATGTTCTTTGACTTAAAAAAATAGGCATCTCCCCTATTTTATAACAAAACGGACGTAAATCATCCAAACCAGCTGTATGATCTGAATGCTCATGCGAAAATAGAACAGCGTTTACTAGCTGTACATTTTCTCTTAACATTTGCTGTCTAAAATCTGGACCACAATCAATTACAACCGTTTTATCATCCCAAGAAATTAAAATAGAAGACCTCAAACGCTTGTCTTTGGCATCTGTAGATAAACAAACAGGATGATTACTAGCGATCATAGGAACGCCTTGTGAGGTTCCTGTTCCTAAGAAAGTGATTTTTAATAGTTTTTTATCTATTTTCATTGAAACAAAAATAAGATAAAAATTGACTGATAGCACACTAATTCATTACATTTGTTGCAACGTATAAAAATCGATTTATGGCAATTTCTTTAAAAGGAGATCAAGAAATAACGAGTGCACCTTCAATAAAAAGTAAAGCACTTAGAATTAATTTAAACTCAGATATTTACGGAACTTTTGCTGAAATAGGTGCAGGTCAAGAAACTGCACGTAATTTTTTTAGATCTGGTGCTGCTTCTGGTACCATTGCAAAAGCGATGAGTGCTTACGATAAGGATTTTTCTGATGCTATTTATGGTATTGAAGAGGATCAGCGTTACGTTACACAGCCACGTCTTAAAAAAATGCTTAGACACGAAATCGATTTAATGGAAGATCGTTTAAGTAGATCTAAACATCCAGATAAATTATTTTTTAGTTACGCAAACACCGTTACGACTATTGATTTTGCAAAGAAATTTAAAGGGCACGGATGGATTGGTATTCGTTTTCAACTAGATCCTTTAGAAGATTATAATGAAATTATTGTACACATCCGTTTTAAAGAAACAGATGCTCGATTGCAACAAGAAACCCTCGGTACTTTAGGTGTTAACTTAATATATGGGGCATTTTACCTAAATGACAATCCGAAAGAATTGGTGAAGTCTTTATATGATAATTTAAGTAACGACCAGTTAGAAATTGACATGATTAATTTTTCTGGGCCTCGTTTTATGTATGTAGACAATCGTTTAATGAGTTTACAGTTACTTAAAAACGGAATGACAAATGCAGTAATGTTTGGACCTGACGGAAATAATTTACTACCTGCACAAGTATTGTACAAAAAAAACATATTGGCTTTAAGAGGTAGTTTTAGACCTGTTACTAAAGTAAATATGGACATGTACGAAAAGTCTAAAAAGCTTTTCTTGAAAGAAAAGAAAGTAAAAGAAGAAAATACACAAGTAATTTTTGAAATTACATTAAGTAATCTTTCAGCTGAGGGGAAAATTAATGAAAGAGATTTCCTAGATAGAGCAGAATTACTTTGTTCTCTTGGACAAAATGTTATGATTACCAATTTTCAACAATATTTCAAATTGGTAGAATATTTTAGTGAATTTACTAAAGAAAGAATGGGAATTGCAATGGGCGTCTATAATCTTATTCAAATTTTTGATGAAAAATACTATCGCAATCTAAGTGGTGGAATTTTAGAAGCATTTGGTAAACTTTTCTACAGAGATTTAAAAGTATATATGTACCCTTATCATGACCAATCCTCTGATACTTATATTAATAGTGAAAACCTCAAAGTGCACCCAAGAGTAAAAGAGCTTTATAAATTTTTTAAAAACAACGGAAAACTAGTAAATATTGATGATTTTGATCCTGAGATCTTAGATATTTTCTCAAGAACTGTCTTAAAAATGGTAAGAGATGGAGAAAATGGTTGGGAAGCAATGTTACCAAAAGGAATTCCTGAAATTATTAAACAAAAACGTTTATTTGGATATTCTAAAGCTAGAGAAAATAAATAGTTTATAAATATCTTAAACCTTTCGGAAAACATTTTGTCTAATTAAAAAAAGGAAGATACTTGACGGATGAAACTGTTTTAATAGAACAATTAATAAATGTTCATACAAAAGAAAAAGCCTTTAGAGAACTAATTTCTCTTTATAAGGAACGTTTGTATTGGCATGTTCGGAAAATTGTAATTTCACATGATGATACAGATGATGTTCTACAAAACACCTTTATAAAAATTTATAAAAATATAGGCAAATTTAAACAAGAAAGTAAATTATTTTCTTGGATGTATAGAATCGCAACAAATGAAGCAATTACTTTCATAAATAAGCGCAATAAAGAGAGAAAGATAAACATTTCTGAAGTTCAAGAACACTTAGTTAGTACCTTAGAAAATGATATTTATTTTTCTGGAGAAGAGATTCAAGGAATTTTACAAAAAGCAATTGCTAGTTTACCACAAAAACAGCAATTAGTTTTTAACATGAAATACTTTGATAATATTAAGTATACTCAAATTTCTGAGATACTAGGAACCTCAGTTGGTGCACTGAAAGCCTCTTATTTCCATGCAGTTAAGAAGATCGAAAGTTATATAAAAAAACAAAATAAATTAAACCTTTTATAAAATTAAAGGTCTATTTATAAAATGGAACAAGAAATAAATAAAAGTGAATCGTTTTTAAAATCTGTGCTACAGAATGGCACAGGTTTTTCTGTACCTAAAAAATATTTTAATACTGCTGAAGATCGCTTCTCATCTTTTCTTTTAGAAAAAGAACTTCCAGAAAAAAGTGGCTTTTCCGTTCCTGAAAATTATTTTAAAAAAGTAGAAAAATCAATTCTAGAAAAAACAGGATTTAAAAAAGAGGTAAAAGTTGTTTCTTTAAAAAGTAAATTCCTGAAATACACTCCTGCTGCCGCTGCGGCGTCTATAGCATTGTTTTTAAGTATTAATTATTTCACCTCTTCGAATGCCTCAGAAATTAATTTTGATGCACTTGATCGCACCGATATAGAAAACTGGATTGTAGAAAACTCAAATGAATTATCAGACAAAGATTTTGTTACCTTATTACATAGTGAAATTTCAAATGAAAATGATTTTGCTTTAACAGATATACAAAATAATGCAATTGAAGATTATATGATCAATATAGAAGAAAGCTCTTTATTAAATGAAAACTACTAATATGAAAAATAAGATACTGGCTCTAGCACTGCTGCTTACTACGTTTTTGTCTTTTGGACAACACAACAAGGAAAGTAGAGAAAAAATAACAGCCTTAAAAGTTGCTTATCTTACACAAGAACTTAAACTAAATGCTATTGAGGCACAGCAATTTTGGCCACTATACCATAAACACAACGAAAAAATAGATAACTATAAAGAAAAAGGACGATCTAAATTTAGGAAATTAAAAAGTTTAGATAATTTAGAAGAAGCCAAAGCAAAAAAGCTAGTATACTTAAAGGTAAGTTTAGATAAGAAAATAATTATTGAAAAAGAGGTGTTTATTTCGGAAGTATCTGCATTTTTATCTTACAATAAAATTATGAAGCTTTATATTTCCGAACGAGAATTTGCAAGAAAGTTGATGCGGAAATATGGTAAAGGGAGAAAAAGTAAAGAATAGCAAAAGGTTATTTTAAGAAAGTCATACATATTGATAACTCTGGTTTATTTTCAATAAAACTTTTTAGCCAAATTCTCAATTCCTCAATCTCATAAGGCAACAAAGTAGCTAAACTTTTTTTTAATTCTTTACAAAACAAATCTGAATTAAAACTAACCTTCTTTAGAATCGTCTTTGTGTACTCGAACATTGCTCTAGCCATAAATTTAGTATTTAATAATGCACAAATAAAGTAATTCGTAAAACTATTCAAATTTAATAAAAAAAACCATCAACGTTAAGTTGATGGTAGTTAAAAAAATGTTTAAAAAATGTTAAAATTAAAGCTTGTTAATTTTAGCAACTAACTCACCTGCTTTAGCTTCTAAATCTGCACTTACACCTTGGTAATGTGCTTTTTTGTTCTCAACACCTTTCTGGTTAATTTTTGCAATTAAAGCGTCAAAAGTATTTATAGTTTCATCTATAATTGCTTCTACCTCTTTATTATCTCCTTTAGGATCTACTTTTTCAGTTACAAAACCGATGATATCACCTAATGTATAATTAATATCTTTTTTTAAGTTTTTTATGCTAGCCATAATATATTTTAATTTTAAAAGTGCAAAGTTAGCTTATTTATTTAAATGAGCGCTATAAGTTCCTTGATATTTACTAAAGTTATGTAATCTAATTTTTGTTGGTCTTCTAAAGGGATCTCTTCATGAACCCAAGTGGTATGAAAAGGAACATGCACTGCACTTGCATTTATACTTAAAAGTGGTAAAACGTCAGACTTTAAGGAGTTTCCGATCATTAAGAATTGCGAAGGTACTATATCTAAATGCTTCACTAATTTTAAATAGTCTTTCTCTTTTTTATCACTCATAACTTCTACATGGTGAAAATATTGCAAAAGATTAGATTTCTCTAATTTTCTTTCCTGATCTAATAAATCTCCTTTTGTAGCTACAATTAATCGATACTTGCCTTGTAAACTTTGTAAAACCTCTTCTACTCCGTCTAAAAGTTCTATTGGTTTTTCTAGCATCTCTTTACCAATATCGAGTATTTTTTCTATCGTTTCTTGTGGCAATTTATAATTAGAAAGGTCTAACGCACACTCTATCATAGACAACACAAAACCTTTTATTCCGTAACCATAAATGGCTAAATTTTTAATTTCTGTCTTAAACAGTTCTTGATCTATCTTATTTTTAGTCTCGTACTTAGAGAGCAATACTGCAAAAGTCTCTTCAGCTTCTCTGAAGTAAGTTTCATTTGTCCACAATGTATCGTCTGCATCAAAAGCAATTACCTTAATATCTTTAAACATTTTTAAAGGTTTAAGTATTTTTTTGCTTTCTCTAAATCTTCTGGTGTATCTATACCAATGGCTTCGATAGCAGTTTCTACCATTTTAATCTTTTTTCCAATTTCTTGATATCTTATTGCTTCTATTTTTTCTGAAGCCTCTAAAGGTGTCATAGGTGTTTTATAAAAATCTAGTAGTGCCTGCTTTCTAAAAGCGTACACTCCTTTATGTTTGTAATATTTTACAGAAATATCTTTATCTCTGTGAAACGGAATTACACTTCTAGAAAAATAAATTGCTAAGTTATTTATATCTGTAATCACTTTTACATTATTAGGATTTTCGATATCTTCTTGGTTTGTAATTTCTACTTTTAAAGAAGCTAAATCTATTTCTTTATTTACATCCTCTTTAAATACTTCAATTAACTGAGATAGTGAGGTTTTATCTATAAAAGGCTCATCTCCTTGCACGTTAATTACGATGTCTGCATCTAAAAACTCCACAGCTTCTGCAATTCTATCAGAACCGCACTGGTGTGCAGTTTTACTCATAATTACATTTCCACCAGCATCTACAATGTTCTTTTGAATAACTTCTGAATCTGTAACAACGTATACCCTGTCTCTTATACACATCTGACGCTGCCGACGACTCCTT